>NZ_BAAGRL010000003.1:23847-34768 GCF_054782975.1 Myceligenerans halotolerans | reverse complement strand
GCCGCGCCGGGCCGCGCCGGGCCGGGCCGCGCCGGGCCGGGCCGGGCCGGGCCGGCAAAGTCAGATCTCGACGCGCTTCCAGTCCGGGTCCGACGGAGTGCCCGTGAAGTCCATCCGCGCCCGGCCAGGCTCTCGGCCCAGCGCCACCAGCGTGGCCGACGTCGAACCGAACACCCGCCCGTCCGGCAGCTCGTGCCGCACCAGCAGTGCGCGCGGGTCGTCCTCCGCCAGCCCGTCGCCGCGCATCAGCTCCGCCCAGCCGCCCCACCACTCCGCGGTCGCGACCTGCGGGACCGTTCCGCCCGGGACGTCGAGGCCGCCCAGGGCGCCGACCGACGACGATCGCCGCGACCCCGGCGTTCCGGCGGCCCCTGCAGTCCCCGACCGATCTTCCGAAGACGGACCGGTGACCGTGTCCCCGGCCGGCGGCTCCGCGTGCGTCAGTTGGGCCGACGGCGTCCGGTGCGCGACCGGGCCGGAGCCCTCCCCCGGCAGGCGGGCCGCGTCGAGCAGCGGCGCGAAGTGGGGCACCAGCGGATCGTCGACGACATCGAGCCCCTCGTTGGTGACGATGTGGTCCCCCGGCGGGATCTCGACGTCGGTCACCTCCTGGCCGTCCCACGACACGAGCCGCGCGCCGTCCGCATCCGCGACCAGCAGGTGGACCACCTCGTACGCCCGCAGTTCCGCGGCGTCGGGCACGCCCGACGTCAGCGCCCGCAGGGGCAGCCTCCCGCGGCTCGGTCTCGCGGACGACGGCGCGCTCCCGGGCGGGGACTGCTCCAGACGGTTCATGAAGCTGCCGTTCAGCACGGCCGCCACCGCGGGTCGCGCACCGCCGGGCACGCCTGCGCCGGACACTGCGACGCCCGGCACACCGCCGGCCGGAACACCGGTCCCCGATCCACCCGGCGCGCCGCTCCGCACGGCCAGCCACGTCCCGCCGGCCAGCCGGTCCCGGCCGCCCACGAGTCCGGGGGCTTCCTGCGGCCAGTACTCCCCCGGCGGCTCCCACGGCCGGTCGGTCACCTCGTCACGGACGGCGGCGAGCAGGAGCGGCCAGTCGGCCGCCGGGTCCAGACGCAACAGCACTGTGCACACGCATGCACCCTACGCGCTGACCCGGGCGTGCTTCGATGCCCGCACCCGTGGGACAGCCCACCGCGCCGGCGCCGTGCTCCCGGCCGACCGGCCATCCCGCGCCCGGCACCGGCTCGCACCTCCGGCGCGTCGTGGTCCGGCCATTGCTTGAGTGGTCGGTCCTTCCGTGAGTGATCGGCAGATCGATGTACCGATCACTCACGGAAGGACCGACCACGAGCCCAGCTGGTCACGCCGAGGCGGACCGGACCCGGCGCCGAGAGCGCTCAGCACTCCGCGAGCGCCGCCAGGGTGTCGCGGACGGCGTCGGCGGCGGTCATGCGCTGGGTGGCGGCGATCTGCTCGCGGCTCGCGTGGTCCAGGAACGCGGTGTCCAGGCCGACGTGCACGTGCGGGGTGCGTACGCCCTGTTCGCCGGCGCGCTGCGCGAGGAGGGCGCCCACGCCGCCGTCGGACACGCCGTCCTCGATCGTGACGACGAGGTCGTGCTCCCCGGCGAGCTTGACGAGGGCGGCGGGGATGGGCAACACCCAGGTGGGCGCGACGACGGCGGCCTCCAGGCCGTGCTCGGCGAGCGCTGCCCCGGTGTCGAGCCCGGCGCGCGCCATGGCGCCGATCCCGACCACGAGGACGCGGCGGGTCGTGTTCGGCGAGACCCCGGCAGGCGTGGACGATGCGCCGCCGGCCGCCACCGCTGCGGCCGCAGCACCACGACCGCCGTCGGACCCGGACTCGCTCGGACCACCACGGCCGCCGTCGGCGGCGGGCGTTCTCCCGGGCCGCGCCTCGAAGCGGCCGACGACGTCGACCTCGTCGAGGGTCTCGACGGCCGGGATGTCCTGACCGATCGCGCCCTTGGGGTAGCGCACGACGGTGGGGGCGTCGTCGACGTCGACGCTCGCGCGCAGGGCGCCGCGGAGGGTGGCTTCGTCGCGCGGGGCGGCCAGGCGCAGCCCGGGGACGACCCGCAGCATGGCCATGTCCCACATGCCGTTGTGGCTGGCGCCGTCGGCGCCGGTGATGCCGGCGCGGTCGAGCACGAACGTGACGCCGGCCTTGTGCAGGGCGACGTCCATGAGGACCTGGTCGAACGCGCGGTTCAGGAAGGTGGCGTAGACGGCGACGACGGGGTGCAGCCCGGCGTACGCCATGCCGGCGGCGGAGGTGGCGGCGTGCTGCTCCGCGATGCCGACGTCGAACGTGCGCTCGGGGAACTCCTTCGCGAACGGCGCGAGGCCGACCGGGTGCAGCATGGCGGCGGTGATCGCCACGACGTCCGGGCGGCGGCGGCCGATGCGCACGATCTCGTCGGCGAAGACCTTGGTCCAGCCGAACCGGGACTGCGCGACGGGCAGGCCGGTCTCGGGGTGGATCACGCCGACGGCGTGGAACCGGTCCGCGATGTCCTCCTCCGCGGGCTTGTAGCCGCGGCCCTTCTCGGTGATGGCGTGCACGATGACGGGCTTGCCGTACGCCTGGGCACGGCGCAGCGCGTGCTCCATGGCGGCGGTGTCGTGCCCGTCGACCGGGCCGATGTACTTGATGCCGAGGTCCTCGAACAGGCCCTGCGGCGCGATGACGTCCTTGATGCCCTTCTTGAAGCCGTGCATCCAGCGCCAGGCGAAGCGTCCGGGCGGGCCGGAACGGTTCAGGGTGCGGGTGGCCCAGTCGAGGAACGCCTCGTAGCCCCGCGTGGTGCGCAGGGTGTCGAGGTGGTTCGCGAGGCCGCCGATGGTGGGCGAGTAGGAGCGGCCGTTGTCGTTGACGACGACGACGAGGCGGCGGTCCGGGCCCTCGGCGATGTTGTTGAGGGCCTCCCAGGCCATGCCGCCGGTCAGGGCGCCGTCGCCGATGACGGCGACGACGTGGCGGTCGTCGCGGTGGGCGACGACGTTCGCCTTGGCGATGCCGTCCGCCCAGGACAGGGCGGTGGACGCGTGGGAGTTCTCGACGACGTCGTGGCCGGACTCGGCGCGCGACGGGTAGCCGGACAGGCCGCCCTTCTGCCGCAGGCGGGAGAAGTCCTGGCGCCCGGTGAGCAGCTTGTGCACGTAGGACTGGTGCCCGGTGTCGAAGACGAGCGTGTCACGCGGGGAGGAGAAGACCCGGTGCATGGCGATGGTGAGCTCGACGACGCCGAGGTTGGGGCCGAGGTGCCCGCCGGTGCGCGAGACGTTCTCCACGAGGAAGTCGCGGATCTCCTGCGCGAGCTCCCCGAGCTGGCCGGGCGTGAGCTTCCGGACGTCCTCGGGCGAGCTGATGCCGCTCAGCAGTGCCATGTCGTTCCTTCCCCGCGGCTCCGTCCCGGGCGGGCCGGGCGCGCACTCGTCGTCGTCCCCCTGCACCGCGCGCCGGCGACCACTGCGCCACGCACGGCAAGGTGTCATCGTACGTACCCGGAGCGGGCCGGACGAACTCCTGGCCCCGAGTTCCACACCAGCCTCACCCAACAGTCATAGTCTGTCATCGTGCGATTCCTCCCGGGCCAAGAGCCTTCCCACGACCTCACCTACGGCGACGTGTTCCTCGTCCCGTCCCGGTCCGGCGTCTCCTCGCGGTTCGACGTCGACCTCCGGAGCGCCGACGGCTGCGGCACCACCATCCCCGTCGTGGTGGCGAACATGACCGCCGTGGCAGGCCGGCGCATGGCCGAGACGGTGGCGCGGCGGGGCGGGCTGGTCGTCCTGCCGCAGGACGTACCGGCCGGCGTCGTCGCCGACGTCGTGGCGGGCGTCAAGGCGAAGGACCCGGTGGTGGAGACGCCGGTGGTCGTCTCGCCGGACGACACCGTGCACACCGCCCTGACGCTCCTGGGCAAGCGCGCGCACGGCGCGGCCGTGGTGACCGAGAACGGCCGCCCCGTGGGGGTGGTGACCGAGAAGGACTGCCTGGACGTCGACCGGTTCGCGCAGGTGCGCGCGGTGATGACGCCCGACCCGCTGGTGATCGAGGCGGAGACCCTGCGTGACGCGCCGCGGCACGGAACGGCTCCCGGCGAAGGCGGTGCCGGGGCGGCGCCGGGCGGTGCCCCGGCGGGCGCGGCGAGCGGACTCGAGCGGGCGTACGACCTGCTCCACGCCGCGCACCTGCAGTTCGCGCCCGTGGTGCGCGACGGGCTCCTGGCCGGGGTGCTGACGCGCAAGGGCGCGGTCCGCTCGTCGGTCTACGCCCCCGCGCTGGACGACGGCGGGCGGCTGCGCGTGGGGGCCGCCGTCGGGATCAACGGCGACGTCGCCGCCACGACGAAGGACCTGCTCGCGGCCGGGGTGGACGTGCTCGTCGTCGACACGGCGCACGGCCATCAGGACCGGATGCTCGCCGCGCTGGCCGCGGTCCGGTCCGTGGACCCGTCCGTGCCGGTCGTGGCCGGCAACGTGGTGACCGCCGACGGGGTGCGCGACCTCGTGGCCGCGGGCGCCGACATCGTGAAGGTCGGCGTGGGGCCGGGTGCCATGTGCACCACGCGCATGCAGACGGCCGTCGGGCGGCCGCAGTTCTCGGCCGTCCGCGAGTGCGCCGAGGCGGCGCGCGAACTCGGCAAGCACGTGTGGGCCGACGGCGGCGTGCGCCACCCCCGCGACGTCGCCCTCGCGCTGGCGGCCGGCGCGTCGCAGGTGATGATCGGGTCGTGGTTCGCGGGGACCTTCGAGTCGCCGGGCGACCTGCGCGAGGACGGGACCGGGCGGCTGTACAAGGACTCGTTCGGGATGGCGTCGGCGCGTGCCGTGGCGGCGCGGACCGCCGGCGAGGGCACCGCGTTCGACCGGGCCCGCAAGGCCCTGTACGAGGAGGGCATCTCGACCGGACGCATGTACCTGGACCCGCAGCGGCCGGGCGTGGAGGACCTGCTGGACGAGATCACGTCGGGGCTGCGGTCGTCGTGCACGTACGCGGGGGCGCGGAACCTGGCGGAGTTCGCCGAGCGTGCCGTGGTGGGCGTGCAGTCCGCGGCGGGCTACGAGGAGGGGCGTCCGGTCGAGACCAACTGGTGAGCGCGCGGACCACGCCCCACCGCCGCCCACGTCGCCGCCGCCGGGGGTGCGCTCCGCGCTTGGCACACTATTGCCGCGCAGCAGGAGGTTGCTTGCGCCAAGACCCCGTCGGGCGTAAGCAACCTCGTGCTGCACGGGCGGCCGCACGGCGGGCGGATGGCGGACGGGCGACCGCACGGCGGGCGGTAGCCTCGTCGAGTGAGCTCGTCACCTGCAGTCTCCTCCGCACGCACGCAGCTGGAAGCGCTGGCCAAGGCGGGATTCCCCTCGCCGTGGCGGCACGTGCGAGGCGATTTCTCGGGCGTGGCCCGGCCGGCCGCGGTCCTGATCCTGTTCGGCGTGCTCGACGCGCTCCCCTCGGACCACCACGCCCAGGCCGAGGCGGTCCGCGACGACCTCGACGTCCTCCTGCTGGCACGCGCCGCGACGCTGCGGTCCCATGCCGGCCAGGTCGCGTTCCCGGGCGGACGCGCCGACGACGGCGAGACCATGGTGGCCGCCGCCCTGCGGGAGGCCGAGGAGGAGACCGGCCTCGACCCGTCCGGCGTCGAGGTGCTCGGTGAGTTCGACCCGCTGCCGATGCCGGTGTCGAACCACGTGGTCACGCCGGTTCTGGGCTGGTGGGCGAAGCCGACGCCCGTCGGCGTGGTGGACGAGGCGGAGTCGTCGCACGTGTTCCGCGCCCCGGTCGCCGACCTCCTGGACCCGGCGTCGCGGGTCACGGTCGTGGTCGGGCACGAGGGCCGGTCCTACCGGGGCCCGGGCTTCCGGATCTCCGACGGCACGACGACGCACCTGGTGTGGGGCTTCACGGGCGGTATCCTCGACGCCCTGTTCGACGCGCTCGGCTGGACCGAGGAATGGGACCGCACGCGCGAGTTCGAACTGCGTTCCTGAGCCGAAGGAGACCCCGTGGTCGCCGCCGACATCGAGGTCAGTGCCGGGCTCGCCCGGGAGTTGCTCGCCGAGCAGCATCCGGACCTCGCCGGGCTGCCGCTGGAGGTGGTCGCCAACGGCTGGGACAACGTCATGCTGCGGCTCGGCCCGCTGCCCGACGGCGGTCACCTGGCGCTGCGCCTCCCCCGGCGCGACGCGGCCGCCCACCTGATCGACCACGAGCAGGCGGCGCTCCCCCGCCTCGCGCCGGCGCTCCGGGCGACCGGGGTCGCCATCCCCCTGCCGGTGCGCACCGGCAGGCCCAGCGACCGCCTCGGTTTTCCGTGGTCGTGGAACATCGTGCCCTGGGTCGACGGCGTGACCGCCGCCCGTACCGCCGTCGTCGGCCGGAGCGCCTGGGCCGAGCGCTTCGCGAACTTCCTCGTCGCCCTGCACGTGGCGGCCGACGACGCCCCGCCCAACCCCTTCCGCGGGATCCCGCTGGCCGCGCGGCCCGACGCCCAGGACCCCGCCGCGTTCGCCGCCCGCCTGCAGCGCGTGCCCGAGGCGCTGCACGACGCCGCGACCCGCCTCTGGCGCGAAGCCCTTGCCGCCCCCGCCTACGCCGGGCCGCCCGTGTGGCTGCACGGCGACCCGCATCCGGGCAACCTCGTGGTCCGCGAGTCCGCGGAGGGTGTCCAGGAGCTCGCCGCCGTCGTCGACTTCGGCGACGTCACGTCGGGCGATCCGGCGTCCGACCTCGCGGCCGCCTGGCTCGCCTTCGACGCCGAAGGCCACGCGCGCTTCCGCGCCGCCGTCGACGCGGGCGCACGTGACGGGCGCGGCTGGGACGAGGCGACCTGGACGCGCTCCCGGGCGTGGGCGCTGATGTACGCGACGAACATGCTCGCGCACCCCGACGAGCACCCCTGGCTGGTCCCGATCGGCGAGCACGGCCTCCGGCGCCTGCTCGTCGACGACGACTGACGGCCTCCTCGCGAGCCCCGGGCCCGCCCCGCCGACCCCTGCCGGCGGGCTCAGTCGGCTCGGCGCAGCGTCGCCGGGTCCGCGCCGCGAGCCTGCAGGAGCATCCGCACCGCCGCCTCGGTGCGGGTGTACACGGAATCGTCCTCAAGCAGCAGTGACCGGTCGTTCGCGGCACTGAGCAGCGCGTTCACCTCGAACGCGACCTGCTCCGGGTCCGTATCGGCGGACAGTTCGCCGCCGTCGACCGCGATCCGCACCTGGTGCGCCAGGTACCCGTCCCAGTCGGCCTGCGCCTCGACGACGGCGTCGCGCACCGGGCCAGGCCGCATGTCGAACTCGATCTCCACCGTGCGGAAGAAGCAGCCGCCCCGGAACACCCGGCGCCGCGAGTAGTCGATCCAGCGCAGCACCAGCTCCCAGACCCGCGCCAGCCCGCGCTCCGTGGTTCTCGCCGGGACGACGACGGCCTCGGCGTAGACCTCCCGCGCCCGCGCGACGACAGCGAGCTGCAGCCCCTCCTTCGAGCCGAACAGCCCCGCGATCGCGCTCTTGTTCACGGGCGCCGACGCCGCCAGCCCGCCGAGCGACAACGCCTCCAGCCCGTGCACCGACGCGTCCTGGACCGCCTGGTCCAGCACCGCCCGGCGCGTGCGATCGCCCCGGACCCGGCGCAGATCGGCCGTGGCTCC
The DNA here is from genome assembly GCF_054782975.1 of Myceligenerans halotolerans. Classification (NCBI taxonomy): domain Bacteria; kingdom Bacillati; phylum Actinomycetota; class Actinomycetes; order Micrococcales; family Promicromonosporaceae; genus Myceligenerans; species Myceligenerans halotolerans. Next base: position 27,123 of record NZ_BAAGRL010000003.1, on the reverse strand, counting down.
GGCCGCGCCGCCCGTGCCGGTCCGCTGTCCCGTCGCCGTGTCAGATGTCGCCATAAAGAGAGTGTACGGCCGTCCGCACATGTTGTACGCTCATAAACAATCCGATCGATCGTTCAGATAGTCCCAGGAGGACACGTGACCGTCCTACGCCACCTCGCCCACGCCCCCGCGCCGCTCGCCGCGGAGATCGCCGTCCGTGTCGCCTTCCGGCTCGGGCCGCCCACCCCCGTGCGCCCGCACGAGCGCGAGGTGCACCAGGCGTCCCGCCGGAGCACGCTCAGCCACCACCGGGCCGCCACGAACGGGAGCCGGCCGGTGGACGTCGTCGTGCACACGTGGGGCGACCCCGACGGCCCGGCCGTGCTGCTCGTGCACGGCTGGCAGTCCCGCGCGTCGTTCTTCGCACCCCTCGTCGCAGACCTCCTCGCCGCCGGCCGGCGCGTCGTCGCGTACGACGCCCCCGGGCACGGCGACTCCGGCGGCAAGCGGCGCACCCTCGCCGACGACGTCGCGATCATCCACCGCCTGTCCGGCGCGGAACCCGGCGCTTGGGAGGGCGTCGTCGCGCATTCGGCCGGCGTGCTCGGCGCCGGGGTCGCCCTGGCCGACGGCGTCCCGGCGCACCGGTTCGCGGGGCTGGCCGGCCTCTCCTCGGCGCACGCGATCAGCGACGGGTTCTTCGAGTTCTCGGGCACGCCGCGTCGCCTGCGCGAGCGGTACGACGACCTCGTGCGGCGCCGCCGCTTCCCCGACGAGCCCGACGTCTACGAGCGCTACGACCTCACCCGCCGCCCCGTTCCCGCCACGATCCCGGCCCTGTTCGTGCACGACGACGCCGACCGGCGCGTCCCGCACCGGCAGTCCGAGCTGCTCCTGGGCGCACACGCCGGCTCGGCCGAGCTGGTCACCACCACGGGACTCGGCCACAACCGGATCGTGCGCGACGACGCCGTGCGCCGGCGGATCGTGCAGCACGTGGCCCTCGTGAAGCCCAGTAACCTTCCCTGACCTGCACTTTTCTCCTACACTGATGTCGCGTTCGCCCGGCTTGCTGGATTTCTTCCCACGCCGGTCTTCCGAGGTAGGCGACGACCGAGTGGGGGAAGCATGTCAACCGATCACGCCCGGGACGCAGTCACCGCCGCCGTCGTTCTCGCCGTCTTCGCCGGGCTGTGGTTCGCCTGGTCGCAACGCCATGTCCGGGGACTGTGGATGCTCGGGCCGATCGTCGGCCTCGTGAGTGCGGTGGTGATCGCCGTCAGCGGGGGCATCGACGTCGTCGGCGCGTGGGGCGCGGAAACCGCCGTCGACGGCGGGACGATCGGACTGTACGTCGTGGCGCTCGCGCTGCAGGCCGCGGTCACGCGGCTGATCACGGGGTTCCTGGCATCCCGCGACCTGGCGCGGCTCGTGCCCACGACGGTCGCCCTGTCGATGACGCTCCACCTGGTGGTGCTCGCCGAACTGCTCCGGGTGAGCGACCTCTACCTGGTGTCGCTGATCTGCCTGGCGGCGATCGTGCTCGCCTGGCCGATCGCCGCTATCGGCCGGCTCATGTCGCCGAGCGGCGCGCCGATGGCGCATGCGACGACCGGCGTCCTCATGGGCGTGATCCTCCTGGGCGCGGCGGCGCAGGCGCTGGTCTGACCGACCGCCGGCTTCTGGGGAGGCCGGCGCGACCACGACGGCCGGGTGACCACCGCGGCCCGGTGGCCTCGCCTGCCGGGGCGACGTTCAACAGGGTCGTACAGACCTTTCAGCGCCGGATCAGTGGGTGCGCGGCCCTACTGAACACCAGTCAGCCCGCGCCAGCACGCGACCTGCCGGGGTCAGAGCACGATCTGCCCGATCGGGCCCGGGTTCCACGCGACCTCCCAGTGGTAGCCGTCCGGGTCGGTGAAGTAGCCCGTGTAGCCGCCCCACTCCCGGTCCTGGGGCGCGTGTGGGATGCTCGCCCCGGCGTTCGTGGCGGCGGCGAGGACGACGTTCACGTCCTCGCGATTCGGCACGTTGTGGGCGAGCGTGATCGGCGCGACACCTGCGCCCTGTTGCACGGGCCCCACCTCCTGCTCGAACTGGTCACGCGCCCAGAGCGAGAGGAGGAGGCGTTCACCCGTACGGATCATGAGGACGCCGCCGGGTTCCTCGAACTCGGGAGTCCACCCCAGGCCGTCGACGTAGAAGGCCCGGGAGGCGGCGACGTCCCGCACGGCGAGCGTGATGAAGCTGATGCGCTGTTCCATACCCCGACCCTGCCACCGGTGTACGACATCGGCGTGGCGTGCGGGACCAGCCGGCCGGCACCCCGCCGCGCGGACCGCCGCGGCACGGGCGGGACCCGGTAGCGCCCGGACAGCCGGTCCGAAGGCGCCGAGCCCCGCGGCACGACCCGGTAGCGCCCGGACAGCCGGTCCCAGGGCGCGGACCGCCGCGGCACGGGCGGTCCGTCAGCGCCCGGCGTCCGGCGACCGCTTCTGGGGGTAGGGCGTCTCGCCGCGCTCCAGCATCGCGACGAACTTCGTGACGTTGCGCGCGTACGCCTCGGGCGTCCTGAGGCTGGCCAGGCGGTACAGGATGGCGTAGCGATTCTGGCCGGTGAGGGCCTCGAACATCGCGGCGGCGCGCGGGCTGGCCGCGAGCGCCTCGGTGAGAGCCTCGGGGACCTGGATGTTCCTGGGGCTCTCGTAGGCGGCGTCCCAGCGGCCGTCGGCCTTCGCCTTCTCGACCTCCTCCGTGCCGCGCGGCCGCATGCGGCCCTCGGCCGTGAGCCGCTCCACGATGCCGACGTTCCGGGCCGACCACCGGCTGCGCGGCCTGCGGGGGCAGAACCGCTGCAGGCTGGTCGCGTCGTCGCGGCGACGGCCCTGCGCGTCGATCCACCCGCTGCACAGCGCCTCCTCGAGCGCGGTGGCGTGGGTCAGGGTGGTGGGCGCGTCCTTGCCCTTCTTCGCCAGGACGAGCCACACGCCGTCGGACGTCGACTCGTGCTCGTCGAGCCACGCCCGCCATGCGGCGGCATCAGCCACGGTCAGCTCGGGATTCTCGATCATGCGAGCACCGTACGCCGGGACACTGACACCGAAACTGATGTCGGTGCCGGCAGGGCGCTCGGCGCCCTCGACGGAACTGCGGCGCACCGAGCGGACGGGCCGGCAGCCCCATCCGCGCCTGGACGGCTGGTCGGGGGTTTTGCGTGTGGTCGGTCAATCACTTGACCGACCACACGCGCATCGACCGACCACGCGCAAGCCCCCCGACCACACGACGACGGCGGCC
>NZ_BAAGRL010000003.1:0-23786 GCF_054782975.1 Myceligenerans halotolerans | reverse complement strand
GTTCACGCCGGGCTCACGCCACGAGCGAGCGAAGCACGTACTGCAGGATGCCGCCGTTGCGGTAGTAGTCCGCCTCACCCGGGGTGTCGATGCGGACCACGGCGTCGAACTCGACGGTCGCGCCGTCGGCCTTCGTCGCCTTCACGGCCACCGTGGACGGCGTCTCGCCGTCGTTGAGCGCCGTGATGCCGGAGATGTCGAACACCTCGGTGCCGTCCAGGCCCAGCGAGTCCGCGGACTTGCCTGCCGGGAACTGGAGCGGGAGCACGCCCATGCCGATGAGGTTCGAGCGGTGGATGCGCTCGAAGCTCTCGGTGATGACGGCCTTGACGCCGAGCAGCTTCGTGCCCTTGGCGGCCCAGTCACGCGAGGACCCGGAGCCGTACTCCTTGCCGCCCAGCACCACGAGGGGGGTACCGGCCGCGGCGTAGTCCTGGGCGGCGTCGTAGATGGTGTCCTGGGCGTCCTTCACGAAGTTGTACGTGAAGCCGCCCTCGACGCCGGCGCCGTCGTTCTCCGAGGCCAGCAGCTGGTTGCGCAGGCGGATGTTCGCGAACGTGCCGCGGACCATGACCTCGTGGTTGCCCCGGCGCGAGCCGTAGGAGTTGAAGTCACGGCGGCCGACGCCGTGCTCCGCGAGGTAGACGCCCGCGGGGCTGTCCGGCTTGATCGCGCCGGCCGGCGAGATGTGGTCGGTGGTGACGGAGTCGCCCAGCTTGGCCAGGACCCGCGCGCCGGCGATGTCCCCGACCGGGGCCGGCTCCATGCCCATGCCGTCGAAGTAGGACGGCTTGCGCACGTAGGTGGAGTCCGGGTCCCAGGCGAACGTGTCGCCCTCGGGGGTCTCGAGCGCGCGCCAGCGGTCGTCGCCGGAGAACACGTCGGCGTAGTCCGCCTCGAACATCTTGCGGTCGATCGAGGACTCGATCGTCGCCTGGACCTCCTCCGGGGAGGGCCAGATGTCCCTGAGGAACACCGGGTTGCCGGCCTCGTCGCGGCCCAGGGGGTCGTGGTCGAAGTCGAACTCCATGGTGCCGGCGAGCGCGTAGGCGATGACCAGCGGCGGGGACGCCAGGTAGTTCATCTTGACGTCCGGGTTGATGCGGCCCTCGAAGTTGCGGTTGCCCGACAGCACCGAGACGACCGACAGGTCGTGCTCGTTGACGGCCTCCGAGACCTTCTCGTCGAGCGGGCCGGAGTTGCCGATGCAGGTGGCGCAGCCGTAGCCCACCAGGTGGAAGCCCAGCTTCTCGAGGTACGGCCACAGGCCGGCCTTCTCGTAGTAGTTGGTGACGACCTGCGAGCCCGGCGCCATGGAGGTCTTGACCCACGGCTTGGACACCAGGCCCTTCTCCACGGCGTTCTTCGCGAGCAGGGCCGCGGCGAGCATGACCGACGGGTTCGAGGTGTTGGTGCAGGACGTGATCGAGGCGATCGCGACTGCGCCGTGGAACAGGTCGAACTCCTTGCCTGCGCTGTTCGTGACGTGCACGTGCTTGCGGCCGTTCGGCGTGATGGCCGGCGAGTCGGACGCGGGGAACGACTCCTTCTCGGCCTCGTCGACGCGATCCGTGACCTCGGGCGCGTAGTTCGGCAGGTCGCGCGTGAACGCGGCCTTCGCGTGCGAAAGCTCGATGCGGTCCTGGGGGCGCTTCGGCCCGGCGATCGACGGGACGACCGTCGACAGGTCCAGCTCGAGGTACTCGGAGTACTTCGCCTCGGGGACCTCGGGGTCGAGCCACAGGCCCTGCTCCTTGGCGTACGCCTCGACGAGCGCGAGCTGCTCCTCGGAGCGGCCGGTCAGGCGCAGGTAGTCGACCGTGACGCCGTCGATCGGGAAGATCGCGGCCGTGGAGCCGAACTCCGGCGACATGTTGCCGATGGTGGCGCGGTTCGCGAGCGGCACCTGGGCCACGCCCTCACCGTAGAACTCGACGAACTTGCCGACCACGCCGTGCTCGCGGAGCATCTGCGTGATGGTGAGCACGACGTCGGTGGCGGTCACGGCGGCCGGGATGGAGCCGCTCAGCTTGAAGCCGACCACGCGCGGGATGAGCATCGACACCGGCTGGCCGAGCATCGCCGCCTCGGCCTCGATGCCGCCCACGCCCCAGCCGAGCACGCCCAGGCCGTTGACCATCGTGGTGTGCGAGTCGGTGCCGACGCACGTGTCGGGGTAGGCGCGCAGCACGCCGTCGACCTCACGCGTCATGACGGTGCGCGCCAGGTACTCGATGTTCACCTGGTGCACGATGCCGGTGCCCGGCGGGACGACCTTGAAGTCGTCGAACGCCGTCTGGCCCCAGCGCAGGAACTGGTAGCGCTCGTGGTTGCGCTGGTACTCGATCTCCACGTTGCGCGCGAACGCGTCCGTGGTGCCGGCGACGTCGATCTGCACCGAGTGGTCGATGACCATCTCGGCCGGCGACAGCGGGTTGATCCGCGTGGGGTCGCCGCCGAGATCGGCGACCGCCTCACGCATGGTGGCCAGGTCCACGACGCAGGGCACACCGGTGAAGTCCTGCATGATCACGCGCGCCGGCGTGAACTGGATCTCGGTGTCCGGCTGGGCGTCGGGGTCCCACGACGCGACTGCGCGCACGTGGTCGGCCGTGATGTTGGCGCCGTCCTCGGTACGCAGGAGATTCTCGGCGAGGATCTTGAGCGCGTACGGCAGGCGCTCGACGCCCTCCACAGCCGAAAGCCGGAAGATCTCGTAGGCGTTCTCGCCGACCTCCAGCGTTCCCTTCGATCCGAACGTGTCCACGCTGCTCACTGCGGCTCCTTCGCGGGGCTTGCGGGCCGCCGGGTGCCCGGATGCGCAAGCGCACCGGCCCGACGGCGGGATTTGGGGGCTCCACCCAGCCTAGGCCGGGCTGCTCCGGCCAGCATACCGCATTTATCTTGACGTCAAGATACTTGGCCGTCACGAACGGGGACGACGACGGCCCGGGGGGCAGTCAGCCCTGATGGCGCGGACGACCGCGGGCGGCTCCGGCCGGAAGGGCCGTGCGGCCACCGGCCGGTCTCAGCCCGTCAGCACCCGGACCACGGCCACCACCACGAGCACGAGCAGCGCCAGCGGGAGCAGGAGGACGACGCCGACCCTGCGCCCGAGCGGATTCCGCGCAGCCGCCCGGGCGACCCGCGCGAACCTCCCCCACCGCCGCGCCCACGCCATCAGAAGCTCGAGCCTGCTCGCCTTCCCGTCCTCGGCCATGGCGCCAGCGTAGGAGGTCCCGGCACGGGCCCGATCACCCCTCCACCTGGCAAGAGCCCCGTTGAGGCCACATCGCCCACCGTCAGGCGCGTTCCAGGACCGCCACCGTTTCCACGTGGTGGGTGTGCGGGAAGAGGTCGAACGCGCGCAGGGCCGTCAGGTGGTAGCCCGCCTGGGCGAAGTAGCCGACGTCGCGCGCCAGCGCCGCCGGATCGCACGCCACGTAGACCACCCGCTCGGGGTCCCGGTCGGCGATCGCGGCCACGACGTCGCGCTTCGCCCCGGCGCGCGGCGGGTCCAGCACGATGACGTCGGCCCGCGCGGGCGCGCCGTCGTCGTCTCCGGCGAGAACTTCCGCCACGTCCCCCGCGAACAGCCGGACCTGGTCCAGTCCGTGGGCGTTGCGGCGCGCGTCGCGGACGGCGCCGTCGTCGCCCTCGACCGCGACGACGGTGCCGCCGTCCCCCACCGCCGCGGCCAGCGGCAGCGTGAACAGCCCGGCCCCGGAGTACAGGTCGAGCACGGTCGCCCCCGCCACCGGGCCGACGGCGTCGAGCACCGCCTGCGCGAGCAGCCCCGGCGCGGCGCGGTGCACCTGCCAGAACCCGGCCGCATGCACCCGGTAGGTGAACGTGGCCTCCTCCTCCGTTCCCGGCAGCCGCACGGTCACCGCCTCCCGCACGGCCCGCCGCGCGTTCGCCCGCGCGTCGACCCGCCCGCGGTGCCACGGCTCACCGTCGACCAGCACGAGCGCCTCACCCCCGCCGGCGCCGGCGCCGGACGTGCCGGCCGCGCCGGCCCCACTCGTGGTCGGGGGATTTCCGTGTGGTCGGTCAAGCGATTGACCGACCACACGCGGATCCCCCGACCAGCCACCGGCACCGCCCGGCGCCACGATCTCCACCCGCGTCCCGGGCGGCCAGCGCCGGTCGAACAGCCCCTCCGCCTCCGCGAGCGCCGCCACCTCGGCGGTCGCGAGCGGCATACCGGCCGGGAGCGGGTCGAGCGCGATCACGTCGTGGGAGCGGAAGCGGTGCATGCCGAGCCGGCCGTCGCTGTCGGCGACGAGGTCGATCCGGGTGCGGTAGCCGAGTCCTCCGGCGGCGTCGTCGCCGGGGGCGGCGGTGACCTCGAACCCGTCCAGGAGGGCGCCGTCGTACCGCGCGATGCGGCGGAGCTGGTCGGTGACGACGCCCGCCTTCCAGCGGCGCTGGGCCTCCAGGGCGACGTGGGAGAGCTCGCCGCCGCCGACGCCGCCGGGTCCGGCGGCGGGCCAGGCCGGGGTCACGCGGTCGGGTGAGGCGCTCGTGATCTCGACGGCGTCGGCGCGCCAGAAGCGTGATCCCGTGCTGGTGACGCGGGCGCGGACGCGCTCGCCGGGCAGGGTGTGGCGCACGAACACGACGCGGCCCTCGTGCCGGGCGACGCAGTGGCCGCCGTGGGCGACGGCGCCGATCTCGAGTTCGAGGATCTCGCCGACGCCGGGCACATCGCTGACGCGTGGCTCGGAACCGCGGGGCGGGCGCCCGGGGCGGGTGCGGCCGAGCCGCGGGTGGGACGGTCTGGTGGTCATGTGGCCTGCCTTCTGGGATGGGCGAGAGGTGTGTCGCCCTTGGAGGACCGCCGCCGTCCGGTGGTCATGGGACCTGCCTTCGGCGGTGGGCGTCGGCGCCCTCGAGGCCGGTCCGCCCGGCCGACGACTCCAGTTGCCACGGTACGGACGCCACGACGACGCCCGGGGTGAACAGGAGGCGGCCCTTGAGACGCAGCGCCGACTGGTTGTGCAGGAGCTGCTCCCACCAGCGGCCCACGACGTATTCGGGGATGTACACGACGACGAGGTCGCGCGGGGACTCCCGACGGACCGATCGTACGTACTTCAGGACGGGTTTGGTGATCTCGCGGAACGGGGAGTCGAGGATGCGCAGCGGGACGGGCAGGTCGAGCGCCTCCCACTCGCGGGTGAGGCCGGGGATGTTCTCGCGGTCGACGCCGACGGTGACGGCCTCCAGCGTCTGCGGCCGCGACGCCCGCGCGTAGGCGAGGGCGCGCAGGGTGGGCTTGTGCACGCGGGAGACCAGCACGATGGCGTGCACGCGGCTGGGCAGGGCGCGCAGCGCCTCGTCGTCGTCGGCGAGCGCGAGTTCCTCGCTCACGCGGTCGTAGTGCTTGCGGATGCCGCGCATGATGACGAACAGCCCCACGATCGCGAGGAGCGTGATCCAGGCGCCGTGCGTGAACTTCGTGACGAGCACGATGACGAGGACGGCGCCCGTGGCGACGAGGCCGACGAAGTTGATGAACCGGGAGCGCTTCATGCGGGCGCGGGTGTCGGGGCGCACCTCGGTGCGCAGCTCGCGGCTCCAGTGCCGCACCATGCCGAGCTGGGACAGGGTGAACGAGAGGAACACGCCCACGATGTAGAGCTGGATCAGGGCGGTGACACGCCCTTCGAACAGGAGCACGAGGACGATCGCGCCCGCGCCGAGGGTGACGATGCCGTTGGAGAACGCGAGCCGGTCGCCGCGCGTGTGCAGCTGGCGGGGCAGGTAGCCGTCGCGGCCGAGGATCGAGCCGAGCACCGGGAACCCGGCGAACGCCGAGTTCGCAGCGAGCAGCAGGACCAGTCCGGTGACGGCCACCACCAGGTAGAACACGAGCGGCGCGCCGGAGAACACGGCCTCGGCGAGCTGGCTGATGACCGGGTGCTGGACGTAGTCGACGGGCAGCGCCTCGCCGTCGAGCGTGAGCTGGGTGTGCGGGTCCTCGGCGTACCGGACGCCCGTGGCCTGGGCGAGCATGACCAGCATCATGAGTGTCGCGGCGGAGATCAGGCCGAGCATCGCGAGCGTGTTCGCGGCGTTGCGGCCCTTGGGCTTGCGGAAGGCGGGCACGCCGTTGCTGATGGCCTCGACGCCGGTGAGCGCGACGGAGCCGGACGCGAAGGCGCGCGCCACGAGGAGCGCGCCGCCGAGACCGACGAGCCCCTGGTCCATGCCGGCGGCCGGCACGATCTCGAAGCCGGCGCTCTCCGACGGCGGCAGCGTCCCGGTCCAGTACCGGATCGCCCCGGTGACCGCCATCGCGCCCATGACCCCCATGAAGCAGTACATCGGCACGGCGAACACCCGGCCCGACTCGCGCACGCCCCGCAGGTTCATCAGCGTGAGGAACCCGATCATCCCCACGGCGAGCAGGACCTCGTAGCCGCGGAGCGCCGGGAGAGCGCTGGCGGCGTACTGGGCGCCGGAGGACACGGACACGGCGACGGTGAGCACGTAGTCCACGAGCAGCGACGACGCGACGCCGAGGCCCGCCGTCGGCCCCAGGTTCCGGGTGACGATCTCGTAGTCGCCACCGCCGGACGGGTACGCGCGCACGTTCTGCCGGTAGGAGGCGACCACCACGAGCAGCATCACGCCGACGGCCGCGCCCACCCACGGGGAGACCGCGGTCGCCGTGAGACCGGCCACCGCGAGCATGAGGAGGATCTCGTCCGGCGCGTACGCCATCGAGCTGAGCGCGTCCGAGGAGAACACCGGCAGGGCCAGCCGCTTCGGCAGCAGCGTGCGCCCCAGGTTGTCGCTCCGCATGGGACGGCCGACCAGCAGTCGCTTGGTCGCGTCGATAATTTCCGGCACGTTGCATGATGCTATGCCCAAAGGCGGGTAGCGTTCCCATCGTGCACTTCGTGATCATGGGCTGTGGCCGTGTCGGGGCCACCCTCGCGCAGAACATCTCCGAGCGCGGACACTCGGTCGCCGTCGTCGACCAGAACAACGACGCGTTCCGCCGCCTGCCCTCGGACTTCGCCGGGAAGAAGGTCACCGGCGTCGGGTTCGACCGGGACACGCTCGTCCAGGCCGGGATCGAGGAGGCCTTCGGCTTCGCGGCCGTGTCCGACGGCGACAACTCCAACATCCTGTCCGCGCGTGTCGTCCGTGAGACGTACGGCGTGGACAACGTCGTCGCGCGCATCTACGACCCGCAGCGCGCCGAGATCTACCAGCGGCTCGGCATCCCCACGGTCGCGACGGTCCGCTGGACCGCCGACCAGGTGCTGCGCCGGATCCTGCCGCTGGGTTCCACCGACGAGTTCCGCGACCCGTCCGGCAAGGTGCGCATCGCGCAGATGGACTACCACTCCGGCTGGGTCGGGTCGCCGTTGCGGCGCCTCGAACGCGCCACGGGTGCGCGCGTGGCGTTCGTCTCCCGTTTCGCCGAGGGCATCCTGCCCGACGACGAGACGGTGCTGCAGGAGAACGACGTGCTGCACCTGGTGATGCGGGCCGACACCACCGCCGCCGTCGAGCGCGTGCTCACCGCCCCGCCGAAGGAGGAGGACGAGTGATGCGGGTCGTCATCGCCGGAGCCGGGTCCGTGGGCCGCTCCATCGCGCGGGAACTGCTCAGCCACGACCACGAGGTCATGCTCGTGGACCGCAACCCGCTGGCGATGCGTGTCGCCCAGGTGCCGGAGGCCGACTGGCTGCTCGCCGACGCCTGCGAGCTGTCCAGCCTGCAGGATGCGGACGTCGAGACCGCGGACGTCGTGGTCGGCGCCACCGGCGACGACAAGGTGAACCTGGTGTTCTCGCTGCTGTGCAAGACGGAGTTCGGCGTGCCGCGCACGGTGGCGCGCGTGAACAACCCGAAGAACGAGTGGATGTTCGACGGCTCCTGGGGCGTGGACGTGGCGGTGTCCACGCCGCGCATCATGACCGCGATGGTCGAGGAGGCCGTCGCCGTGGGCGACCTCGTGCCGATCTTCACGTTCCACCAGTCGGCGTCGGACATCCTGGAGCTCACGCTGCCGCACGACTCGCCGCTCATCGGGACGCGCGTCGGTCAGATCGACTGGCCCGACGACACCGCGCTGGCCACGATCGTGCGCGACGGCCGGCCCGTCGTGCCCAGCGACGACGATGCGCTCGAAGGGCACGACGAACTGCTGATCGTCACGGGCGCGGGCGTCGACCGGGCGAAGCTGCAGCGCCTCCTGACAGGGCAGGCCTGATCACGATCCAGCACCCGAACAGCACCAGCGCGAACAGCGGCACGCCCAGCACCAGGTGGAACGTGCCGAGCCAGGCGACGGTCCCGGCGAAGTAGAGCGGCGTCTTCACCACGAGGCGCAGCGCGAACATGCCGACCCAGAGCCAGGTGGCGATGGTGTAGGCACGCATCTTCGCCGGATCTGCGCGCCAGGCCGTGAGGGCGGCGAGGGGGTTGGGCTCGTCGTCGGCCGCCTCCTGGCCGTTCTCGCCGCCCGCGACGTGGGCCGTGCTCCGCCGGTTCAGCCCGGTGTCCGACGACGGCTGGGCCGCCTGCTCGTTCCGGCGCGCCTCGTCCGGGCCGAGCCCGGAGGCGAGCGCCTCCACGAACAGCCCGATCACCGGCCAGCGGACGAGGATCGAGGCGAGCATGACCACCAGGTAGGCGGCGTTGGTCCACAACGCCCAGACGAACACGTTCTCGGCGTCGCCGGTGCGCCACGCCCAGACCGCGCCGATCACCACACCGACCAGCCCGCCCAGCGCCGTCGTCAGCGCGGTGCGCTGCACCAGCCGCGCCACGGTCGCGAGGACCGCGACGGCCACCGACGCGATCAGCGGCACCATGAGGTCCTGCAGGATCACGAAGAGCACGACGAACACCACGCCGGGCGCGACGGACTCGACCATGCCGCGCACACCGCCCACCGCCGCCAGCGGCGAGAAATCGTCCCCCGTGACTGCGGCAAGGCCGCGGGCCGGCGATGCGGAAGGATCGTGCTCGGCGGAGGAACGGGAATCGGTGCGGTGCGTCATGCGGACATTCTGCCGTGCCGGGGGCCGTCGGCGGACATCGTCCGACGCTGCACGTGACGCGCGGTCTCGATAACATGGGGCGGCCTGTCGGTGCGGACCGCGTCGGAGCGGGAGAGCCTGTCGGTGCGGACCGTGGGGCGCGGGGTCCCGCATGCTCGCGCCGGCGTCACCCCGGACCTCACCGGCCCGGCGCCGGACGGACGGGGCGCGCGGGGAGGCCGGGGAGCGGGGCTTCGCACGGCAGCGTTCCTCACTCAGTCGCCCGGGCGGGGCTGAAGCTCGTAGCGAGGATTGAAGATGGTGCGGCGGCCGTGCGCGTCGCAGACCATGCCCTCGACGCGGAGGCGGCGGCCGGGCTCGATGCCCGCGATCGAGCGGCGGCCGAGCCAGACGAGGTCGAGCACGCCCGAGCCGTCGTACAGTTCGGCCTCGACCGTCGGCACGCCCTCACGCGGCCGCAGCACCACCGAGCTCAGGATGCCTGCCGCCGAGCCGCGCCGTCGCGGCTCCAGCCGGTCGACGGCGGTACAGCCCGCACTCCGTGCCGCCGCCTTCCGCTCCCGGACCGCCTCGCGCTCGTCGTTCGAGGCCAGGACCCCGGCCAACGCCGATCGCAGACCCATGGTGCCTCGCTCAGCCGATCTGGGTGATCTCGGGGCCGCGGCGCAGCGGGTTGAAGTCCGCGGCCTGGGGTCGCGCGCTCGCGGGCGTGGCGGTCGCGCCGTCGCCCGAGGTGTCGACCTCCGCGGCGGCGGCGCTCTTCTGCCGCGGCAGCGTCAGCGTGAGCAGGTCGCGCGGCGGGCGCGGGTTCTCGTCGCGCACGACCACGACATTCGCGAACACCGACTCCAGCGGCCGTGCCGCCTCCTTGTCGAGGGCGGCCTTGCCGGCGAGCACGCCGCGCACGAACCAGCGCGGGCCGTCGACGCCGATGAACCGCGCGGGGCGCGTGCGGGGCGAGCCGTCCGGCGCCGTGGCGGGCATGTGCACGAGCAGCTCGCGGCCGAACACGCCCGGCACGTCGTCGACCGAACCGCCCTGTCGCGCCACCGAGTCGGCGATCTCCGCGCGGATCTCGTCCCAGATGCCCGAGGACTTCGGCGCCGCGAACGCCTGCAGCTGCAGGCTGGAGCCGCCGAGCGCGGCAGTGACGCCGGTGACCTTCTGCGTCTTCTTCTCGATCTCCATGCGCAGTTCAAGTCCGGGCAGCACCGGGAGCCAGATCGCGCCGAGGTCGACGCGCGGTCCGGGCTTGTCCACGTCGGAACGGTCGAACGGGCCTTGCGCCGGAGCCGGCGAAGCCTGGCGCTGCGGAACCTGCGGCTCCGGTTCGGGCGTCGCCGCCTTCGCTCCACGTCGGAACAGACCCACTTGGCCACCATCTCCTCTCGGACGGGCGCAGACTTGCGCCCAACGCTCTACTTTAATCCCGCTCCCGGGCCCCGGGTAACACCCCGCGCGCCCTCGGCTGGGCACGCGCGGCCGGCGGGTTGTCGAGCGGTCGGCCAGTTGTCGGGAAGTCGGCTCCCCGAGCGACCGACCGTCCGACAACGGGCCGACCAGATCGCCGGCCCGGCTCGCGGACGGTCAGGAACGTGCCGCCGCCCAGCCGCCGCTGGAGCCGAAGCCGCCCGCACCCCGCGCGCTGCCCGGCAGGGTCTCGGCCCGCAGGAACCGGGCACGCTCCACCTTCTGGATCACGAGCTGCGCCACGCGGTCCCCGCGCGCGAGCTTCACCGCCTCGCCCGGGTCGGTGTTGAGCAGCGTCACCTTGATCTCGCCGCGGTAGCCCGCGTCGACGGTGCCGGGCGCGTTGACGAGCGTCACGCCGTGCCGGGCCGCGAGGCCGGAGCGCGGGTGCACGAACGCGGCGTAGCCGTCGGGCAGGGCGACGGCGACCCCGGTGGGCACGGTCGCCCGGCCGCCGGGCGGCAGCTCGACGTCCTGCGTGGTCACGAGGTCGGCGCCGGCATCGCCCGGGTGCGCGTAGGCGGGGACGGGAACCCCGGGGTCGAGCAGCTGGATGAGCACGTCCACGGTGCTGCCGGGATCGGTGGTGTCGTCGTGAGGCACGCTGCGAGGGTACGGGATGATGTCCTCCATGACCTCCCGCGCCACCCCCGAGTTCCACGAGCGCCTGCTGCCCGGACCGGGAGGCTGGCTGGGCGCCGCCGGGCTGGGGGTGATCGCGGGGATCGTGCCGTGGCCGTTCAACCCGCCTCTGGGGATCGCGACGGGGATCCTGATCTGCGCGATCGCGGTGGTCGCGCTGGCGACGACGTCGCCCGTGGTGCAGGTGAGCGCCGGCGTGCTGCAGGCCGGGCGGGCCAGCATCCCGCTGTCCCGGCTCGGGGAACCGGTCCCGCTCGACGCGACGGCCATGCGCTGGGAGCTCGGCCCGGGCCTGGACGCACGCGCCTACGTCTGCCTGCGGGCGTGGGCCCGCACGGGCGTCCGCATCCCCGTCGACGACCCCCAGGACCCGACCCCCTACTGGCTCGTCTCCACCCGAGACCCCCACACCCTGGTCGCGGCCCTGTCCCGGAAAACTGCCGGCTGACGACAAAGGCTGCCACGATCCCGTGACAGCCTGGTGTCGAATATTCGCGAGAGTTTGCTCGCGTCGCGCGCTGGGTCAGGCAGCGGCGCACTCCGTGCAGATCGGCTGGCCGCCGTTCTCGGCAGCAAGCTGGCTGCGATGGTGCACAAGGAAGCAGCTCGAGCAGGTGAACTCGTCGGCCTGGCGCGGCAGCACGCGGACAGCGAGCTCCTCGCCGGACAGATCCGCGCCCGGGAGCTCGAATCCTTCCGCCGCTTCGGTCTCGTCCTCGTCCACGACGCCGGACGACTTGTCCTGGCGGCGAGCCTGTAGCTCCTGGATCGAGTCCTGCTCGACGTCCTCGTCGGTCTTGCGAGGTGCGTCGTAGTCAGTTGCCATGTGTGTCTCCGTAGGTCTTCCGTCGATGGGGGCTGAGCTGATAATGCACGGCGACCAGGTTTTGTTCCCGGACGGGCGAACGGATTCTGCACCATTTTTTCGCGCGGCGCGACACGTATCGGTGTTAACCGCGTCACGTCCACGGTGACCTGCGCCTACAAGGGGTCTGACCTGGCCGACGATCGACCGGTTCCACAGGCGGTGAACAGGATTCAGCCACAGGCGTTTCACAACGTGACACGGTTGGTCGCGCCGGCGGACCCGATACGACGCGATAGTGCGGCGCGACGAGCCCGCCACGGCAGGTCCGGCCCGCCGGACCTCGCGAATCCGAGGTTTCCTTTTCTACCCCTCGTCGGCGTTGGCCGCCTCAAGAATCTTCGCCAGCGGCGCGACGAACTCCGCGTCGCCCGCCACCACCATGTCACCAGTGGCCGCACGCCCTCGCAACCCCGTCAGCACGGCACCCGCCTCCGTCGCCACGAGGGCGCCGGCCGCCATGTCCCACGGGTTCAGGCCGCGCTCGTAGTACAGGTCGATCGACCCCTGGGCCAGCAGGCACAGGTCGATGGCGGCCGACCCCAGCCGCCGGATGTCGCGCACCTGCGGCAGCACGTGGGTCAGCACGGCCGCCTGCGTCGCCCGGCGATCGGCGTCGTACCCGAAACCGGTGCCGACGAGGCACTCCCCCAGTGACGCGGGGCTGGACACGCCGATCGGCTCGCCGTCGCGCGTGGCGCCCTCGCCGAGGCCCGCCGTCCAGGTGCGGTTGTCGGGCACGGAGTGCACGGCGCCGGCGAGGATCGTCCATTCGGCGGGGTCCGGGGGCCCGGCGACGACGGCGACGGACACCGCCCAGCCGGCGACCCCGTACAGGTAGTTGACGGTGCCGTCGATCGGATCGACGACCCAGGTGAGCCCGCTGGTGCCGGCCACGTCGTCGCCCTCCTCGCCCAGGATGGCGTCGTCGGGCCGCTCCTCGGCGAGGATCCGGCGCAGCAGGTCCTCCGCGGCTCGGTCCATCTCGGTGACGGGATCGGTCCCGGTCGATTTCGTGGCGGCGACCTCGACCGTCGCCGGGCGGCCGTCGCGCACGAGCGCTCCGGCGGTGGTGGCGAGACGCTCCGCGAGGGCGCGGAGTCCTGCGATGTCGGTGTCAGCGCCGGGGGGAACGGGGGGAAGAGAGTTTTCGCTCACACTCGCCATCCTGCCGGAATTGTGATGCCGGTAATTTTCGATGTTCACCCGGCAAGACCAGACGAACCGTGGTATGACATCGCGAACCTGGTCGATCGTCCAATGAATGACCAGCAGATGGGACGACCGGTCTTCCCGGCGGCACCTGCGGCCGGGGCCCACGCGCCCGCCAGTGCCGGATTCTCGGCGCGCCTGTTGGTCGTATCGCGTGGATGATGGCAGTCTCGCAGGTGCACGAGAGCCCATGCGGAGGTAAAGACGATGGACGAGCTCCAGCTCGTACGGCTGCACGAGGACGGTGACCGACTGGTCGTCACCGGTCCCGACGGCGCCGAGCACACGCTGCCCATCACGGACGCTCTGCGTGCCGCCGTGCGCGGTGATCGCCCGCGGATGGAGTCGATCCGCGCCGACGAGGAACTGGCCATGCGCCCCCGGGACATCCAGGCGCGGCTGCGCGCGGGCGCCACCGCCGAGGATCTCGCCGCCGAGTCCGGGATGCCCGCCGACCAGATCCGCCGGTTCGAGTACCCGGTGGCCTCGGAGCGCGAGCACGCGGTCGGGCGGGTCCGCGCGAAGGCCGTGATGTCCGAGGACGGCGGCACGGCGACCATCGGCGACCTCGCCGGCAAGCGCCTGAGGGATCGCGGCAGCAACGCCGCCACCGTCCGGTGGACGGCGACCCGCGACGGCGTCGCGCCGTGGGTCGTCGCGCTCACGTTCACGGTCGACGCCGGCGAGCGGGTGGCGCGCTGGTCCTTCGACCCGCGCGGCGGCGCCGTGATCGCGCTCGACGACGAGGCCCGCTGGCTCGCCCTGCCTGAGGACGACGGCACTCCCGTCTCCCGCACCGTCACGGCGTTGCCGCCCACGCGCGGGTACGGCCGCGCCACCGTGGTCGACGACGAGACCGACCTCCTGCTCGACGGCCTGTCCGAGCGCCGGGGCCAGCGCCCGCAGCGCGGCGCGGAACCTCCCGACGTCGATGCCGGCGAGCTCGACCTGGACGACCTGTCGCCCCGTCGGCGCCGCCTCGACCCGGCCACGCCCGGGGCCGGTACGCCGAGGCCGGGGACGTCCCGGCCCGCTACGGGCGGCGAGGGCACCCGCGGATCCACCGCACACGGGTCGACGACGGACGGTGCGGGCGCGGACAGGTCATCCACGGACAGGTCGGCTGCGGGCAAGTCGGCTTCGGACGGGTCGGCGGGGCGCCGGGCCGACGAGCCGGAGAGCTCGACGCCCGAGAACGACCCGGCCCCGGCCGCCGTCGTCGACCTCGGTTCGCGGCGCGGGAAGCACAGCAACGATTCGTCGTCGGGCGAGTCGGCACCGGCCGACCCCCCGCCCTCGGGGACGCAGCTCGAGTGGGACGGCCCGAGCCAGTGGGAGATCCCCGGCCCGGACAGGGACGGCGAGCGGCGCCCGCGTACCGCCGCGCTCAGGACCGGGGGGCCGCTCACCGGCGCGATACCCAAGGCTCTGCGGCCCGCGCCCGCCGGGAAGTCACGGTCCGACGACGGCGCGGGGAAGGGCACGGCGGACGGCCGCCCCGCGACGGGTGGTCATCCGACGGCTCGTCCGGCGACGGGAAGCCACCCGGCAGCGGGCGACGTGCCCGGCGGCCACGACGCCGGACGGTCCGAGGAGCGGACAGGACCCGACAAGGCGAAGTCCTCGCGCCGCCGTTCGGCCCGCCGGGGCCGCGCGCAGGTGCCGAGCTGGGACGAGATCGTCTTCGGCTCGCGCCCCGAGGGCTGAGGCCGCCGCGTGGTCGGCCGCCGGTGGTCGGGCGCGTCTCGGGTGATCGGCTGGGCAGCATGTCGGGTGATCGGCTGGATGTCGGATGATCGGTCGCCCGGGGAACCGATCATGCGACATCCGACCGACCATCCGCGTCCGGCCGACCGGCCGTGGGTACCTTCAGCTTTGTTCCGGCGGCAATCCACAGGTCCTGGTCGCGAACTGGCCCTCATGTCCCGGTCGGTGGGACAATCACCTGGTGCCTACCGCCCCCGCCGCCGAGATGCGCAAGACGCTGAACGCCCGACTGCACCGCGCCGGGTACTACCCGCAGCTCGTTTCCGACCTGCTCGAGGTCGCGCTCGCGGGCGAGGACGTGATGGCGCACCTGGTGCAGGCAGAGACCACGTTCGACTCCGAGGTGCGCCGTCACCTGACGGTCCTCGTCCTGACGCCCACCCGCCTCATCACCGCGCACGTCGACGACCAGCCCGCCGACGAGGACGACGGCCGCCCCGGGCAGGCCGCGGCCACCACGGAGGCCGTCCCGTTGAAGGAGGTCCGCTCGGTGGGCCTCACCCACATCATCGGGGAGCCCGAGAAGCACCCGCGCGGCGCGTCCCGGCTGGAGCTGAACCTCGCGATCGGCTGGGGCGGCGCGCACCGCATCGACCTGGAGCCGGCCACCTGCGGGGACCCGAGCTGCACGGCGGACCACGGCCTCACGGGCCAGTCGCTGCCGGACGATGTCGTGGTGCGGGTGTCGTCGGCTGCGGAGGGGACCGACGCCGTCCGCGCCGCCACCGAGTTCGCCGAGGCCCTGTCGCGGGCCACCGCCGCGTGAGGCCAGGAATCGACACGTCCGGGCGATCGCTCCCGGGCGGCCCGGCCGATCCGCCCGGCAGCCGAGCCGGCTCGCCAGGTCACCGGACCGACGCGCCGGACGGCCCCACCAGGCCGCCGGTCGACCCGCCCGATCTGCCCGCGGGCCTGGTCGCGCCGTCGTACGGCCTGGGAGGGCTGGCCGCCGTCCTGCCCGCCGCCGCCGGTGCGCTCGGGCACGAGCTCACCACCGCCACCGGCCTGGACGCACGCACCGCGGCCGAGGAGCTGGCCGGCGGGTTCGGCGCGGTCACCCGCTGCGTCGTCGTCCTCGTGGATGGCCTGGGCACGCACAACCTCGCCGACCGCGGCGGGCACGCGCCCACGATGCGCGGCCTGCTGCCCGGCTCGCGCACGCTCACGTCCAGCTTCCCCAGTACGACGGCGGCCGCCCTGAGCACCCTCGGCACCGGCACCAGTCCGGCCCGCACCGGCCTGCTCGGCTACACCCAGCGCAACCCGGCCACGGGCGGGCTGGCCACGCTCGTGTCCTGGCAGGAGCAGTCGGATCCGTACCGCCGCGGGCCCCGGAAGTCGCAACCGCTCACCGTGGACCCGCGCGACCTGCAGCGCGAGCCCACGGTGCTGGAGTCGCTCGTGGCGGGCGGCGTCGGGGTCAGCGCGCCGGGACCGCAGAAGTACAACAACTCGGGCATGACCTCCGCGGCGCTGCGCGGGCCGCGGTACGTGGTGACGGGCAACCGGTTCGGCGACGCCGTCGACGCCACCGCCGCCGCCCTGCGCGTGCGGGACGGCGGGGAACGCCGGCTCGTCTACCTGTACCAGGGCGCGGTGGACAAGGCCGGGCACAAGCACGGCTGGACGTCCTCGCAGTGGGGCGACGCCCTGGAGGACACCGACCGCGAGCTGCGCCGCCTGCTGCGCAGCGTCCCGCGCGGCACGCTCGTGCTGGTCACGGCTGACCACGGGCAGGTCGCCACGACTCCGGCGCGGCAGTACGACGTCGCGGCCGACCCGGCGTTGTCCGACGGCGTCGCGCTGCTCGGCGGCGAGCCCCGCGCCCTGCACGTCTACACGCGCGACGGCGTGGACCCGGCCGACGTCGCGGCGCGCTGGACCGACCGCCTGGGCGAGGACGCCGTCGTGCGGCTGCGCGACGACGCCGTACGGCAGGGGTGGTTCGGGCCGGCGACGGGACCGGGCTCGGAGGTCCCGGAGCACGTGCGCGCCGTCATGGGCGACGTCGTGGTCGCCACGACCGGGGGCGACGACGGCTCGGGAGCGGCTACCGTGGTCGACTCGCGCCTGCACTCCCCCGAGGCCCGCGCCATGCCGGGCGTGCACGGCTCCCTGACCCCGTACGAGATGCATGTGCCGCTGCTCGTCGCGGTGGCCTGACCGACGCCGAGGAGAGCACCGTGGCCGAGCTCGTCTTCTTCACCGGGACCATGGACTCCGGCAAGTCCACCCTGGCCCTGCAGACCGATCACAACTACACCGCGCGCGGGCGCCGCGGCCTGATCTTCACGCGCGGCGACCGTGCGGGCGTGGCACGGCTGTCGAGCCGGCTGGGGCTGGAGGTGGACGCCCGCGAGGTGCTGGACGGCACCGACCTCTGGGCCGAGGTGCACGCCGAGCGGCACGCGGGCCGCGCCGTCGACCACGTGGTGTGCGACGAGGCGCAGTTCTACTCGCCGCGGCAGGTGGAGCAGCTCGCGCGCCTCGTCGACGAGACCGAGATCGACGTCTTCGCGTTCGGTATCACCACCGACTTCCGCACCCGCCTGTTCCCCGGATCGGCGCGGCTGTTCGAGCTCGCCGACCGGATCGAGGTGCTCCAGGTGCAGTCCCTGTGCTGGTGCGGCGCGCGCGCCACGCACAACGCGCGCACGGTCGACGGCGTCATGGTCACGGAGGGAGACCAGGTGGTCATCGGGGACACCGCCGAGGACGGCGACGGTGGGACGGCCGGCGGCGGGGACGACGACGGCTCCGGCGCGGTGGCCACCGGCGCTGCCGCGGTGGCCTACGAGGTCCTCTGCCGCCGCCACCACATGCGCCGCATGACGGCGTCGACGGCCCGGCGCCACAGCATGGCGGGCGAATCCTTCTGGGCGTGACCCGGGGCGGCGCTCACGACATCCCGTCGACCGGCACCCGTGTGGTCGGGGGTTTGCCGTGTGGTCGGTCGAGTCCTTGACCGACCACACGGCAAACCCCCGACCACACGGAGACCGCTCCGTCACGGCGGGGGCCCGGGAGGGGGACACGCCCGGGAGGTCCTACTCCGGGAGGGCTCGGCGGAGGGGGTCCGCGCGGCGGGTCGCCGGGTGCAGGCGGATCGTGGCGTGGAGGACCGAGGCTCCGCGTTCCGCGACCGTCACCGGGTAGAGCTCCAGGGACGCGAGCTCCGGGAGGTCGTCCGCCATGACCGACACCCGGGCCAGCACGTCCTCCAGCGCGGCGACGTCCGCCGTCGGCGCCCCCTCGTAGCCGAAGAGCCGTGGCGCGGTCCGCACGCCGCGCACCATCCGCGCCACGTCGACGTCGGTCAGGGGCGGCACGCCGTGCGAGATGTCGTCCAGCAGGTCCGTGGCGTCCCCCGCCAGGCCGAACGACACCACCGGACCGAACAGGTCGTCCTCCCGGCTCCGGATCACGCACGCCACCCCGGGCGGCGCCATCGCCTGGACCTCCAGCACCGGGTCGACGGCCGGCACCAGCGATCCGGCGGCGGCCTGCATCCGCGCCGCGTCGGCCCGCAGTTCCGCCTCCTCGGCGATGTCGAGCTTGACCCCGCCCAGGTCCGCGCGGTGTCGCAGCGCGGGTGTCGCGATCTTGAGCGCCACGGGCCAGCCGACCTCGCGGGCGGCCGCCACCGCCTCGTCCGGCGAGGTCACCGTGCGCGAGGTCCAGAGCCGGATCCCGTAGCAGGCGAGCAGCTCGGCGGCGCGGCCGTCGTCGAGCGGCAGGGCATCGGCCGCCCCGGGGCCGCTCGCGCCGCCCGCGTCCACGCCCGCCGCGCCGGACGCCAGCGCGGCCTCCACAAGTTCCCGGGCGCGGGCGCGGTCGAGGCCCTCCGGCCGCACCGGATCCCCGTGGTCCTGCTTCCGCCACCGCGCGTACCGGACGACGGCGCCCAGCGCCCACACCGCGTCCTCCGGGGTGGAGAACGCCGGGACCCGCACGTCTCCGCCGGAGGCGGGCCGGGGAGCGGGGTCCTCGCCCGGAGCGGAATCCGCGGAGGAGGCCGGGTACGGCGCCCGGAGCACGTCCGGCATGCCGTGCAGCCCGAGCATGCTCGCCACCGTGGTCCGCCCGGTCCGCGCGGCCGCGGCGGCGACGGCGCGCGCGATCCCGTCGGAGCGCGGCACCACGACGGGGACGTCCACGACGACGACGGCGTCGCAGGCGTCCGGCGCGTACAGGAGGTCGACGGCGCGCGCGACGTCGTCATCGGAGGCTCCCGGCTCCAGCGCCACCGTCCCGCGCACGTCCAGCCCGGCGGCACCGCACGCCTCCGACACCAGTGTGAGCAGCGTCGGCGACCCCGCCAGGATCCCGACCCGCCGGCCACGCGGGAGCGGCTGGTGCGCCGCCACCTGTGCGACGTCCATGAGCTGGTGGGTGTTCTCCGCCCGGATCACGCCCGACTGCCTCAGCACCTCGTCCAGCATCCGGCGCGGCGCGCGCGTGGCCCGCACCGCGTGCCCGGGCGGCACGACGTGCCCCGACCGCCCCGCGACCACCACGACCACCGGCTTCCTCGCCGCGAGCCGCCGCGCGACGCGCGAGAACTTGCGCGGGTTGCCGAGCGTCTCCAGGTAGAGGCACACGACACCGGTGGTCGGGTCGTCCTGCCAGTACTGCATCAGGTCGTTGCCCGACACGTCCGCCCGGTGCCCCGCCGACACCAGCGACGACACGCCCAGGCCGCGCCGGGTCACGGTCTTCGCGAGCGTGACCGCCGCCGGGGCCGACTGGCAGAACAGCCCGACCACGCCGTCGGGCGGGGCGTGCTCCGCGAGCGACGCGCGCAGGCGCGCGCCCGGCGCGTTCGTGACCACCCCGTACGACGCCGGCCCCACGACCCGCATCCCCGCCGCGTGCGCCACCCGCAGCAGCTCGCGCTGCCGGGACAACCCCTCCTGCCCGGTCTCCGCGTACCCGCCCGAGAACACCACGACACCCCGGGCACCTCTGGTGGCCGCGCGCCGCACGGCCTCGATCGCGCGCCCGGGCGGCGCGGCCACGAGCAGGAGGTCGGTCTCCCCGACGTCGTCCCAGGAGGCCGCGAAGGTGACGGCCGACGACGGCGGCGCGGGCGCCACGCCGGACTCGGGCGCCACGCCGGACCTGGGCACAGCGGTGGAGTCAGGCGCCACGTCGGACCCGGCCGTCACCGCCGGCTCGGGGGCCGCGGGCTGCCCGGGTGCGGCGCCGGGCCCGGCGGAGGCCGGCTCCGATGCCGAGGTCGGCTCGCTCGGCCGGACGGCTTCCTCCGCCATGCCCAGGACCGTCAGTTCCGTGTCTCCGGGGTCTGCGCGGTGCGACTCGACGACCCGGGCCGCCTGGAGTGCCTCCAGCGAGTGGCGCAGGTCCGGCTCGCCGTCGTCGTCCCCGATACGGCCCGGGCCGACGAGCAGGACGCGGCGGGCGCCGAGCAGGCCGGCCATCGAGACGGCCTCGGCGCGATGCTCGCGGTCGGCCATGACCTCGCGGGAGCGGTCGGTGGGGTCGAGGTCGATGCCGACGTGCACGAAACCGTCGTCGAGGTGCTGCTCGATGGCGTAGCCAGCCTCGCGGAACACGCCGAGCATGGCGCGGTTCTGGGGCAGCACCTCGGCGACGAAGCGGCGGATCCCGCGCTCACGGGCGGCGTCGGCGACGTGTTCGAGGAGCACGGACCCGAGGCCGCGGCCCTGCTCGGAGTCGGCGATGTTGAACGCGACCTCGGCGGTGCGCGGTCCCGGCCCGGGAACGACGTCGAACCGCGCGACGCCGAGGATCTGCTCGCCGTCGGACCGCTCGCTCGCCGGCCGGACCGCGACCAGGGCGACCCGGTCGGTGTGGTCCACCGTGACGAACTGGCGCAGCATCCGCTCCGGGATGCGGTTCAGTGCGGCGAAGAACCGGTAGTAGGTGGAGCGCTCGGACTGGGCCATGTGGAAGCGCTGGAGGGCGTCGGCGTCGTCGGGGCGGATGGGGCGCAGGTGGGTGGTGCTGCCGTCGCGCAGGACGACGTCGGCCTCCCACTCCACCGGGTACGGGACGTCCTGCTGCTCCACGCCTACGGCGTCGTCGCTCACACGGCAAGGCTAACCAGCGATGGCAGTTCTTCGGTGCCGCCGCGGCCGGATCCGCTGTGATGTCGGCCAGTCGATGTAGGTTTGGCCCTGTCACCGCGCCACCGACGCGGGTTGCCGCGCCACCCGTCCGGGTGCCTCGCCACCTCGTGGGGCCGTGACACCCCGATCCGCCTACCCCGCAGGAGCCCGAAGAAGATATGGCCCGCAAGCCGTCGTCCGCCCCGCCGGACGAGAGCGAGATCCACGAGACGATCGTCGACATCGACGTCTCGGCGGAGATGGAGTCCTCGTACCTCGAGTACGCGTACTCCGTGATCTACAGCCGCGCCCTCCCGGACGCCCGCGACGGCCTCAAGCCGGTGCAGCGCCGCATCCTCTACATGATGGCGGACATGGGGCTGCGTCCCGACCGCGCGCACGTGAAGTCGTCGCGCGTGGTGGGCGAGGTGATGGGAAAGCTCCACCCGCACGGCGACGCGCCGATCTACGACGCACTGGTGCGCCTCGCGCAGGATTTCTCGCTGCGGCTCCCGCTCGTCGACGGCCACGGCAACTTCGGCTCGCTCGACGACGGTCCCGCCGCCGCCCGGTACACGGAGGCGCGGCTCGCGGCCTCCTCGATGGCGATGACGTCGGACCTGGACGAGGACGTCGTCGACTTCGTGCCGAACTACGACAACAAGCTCACCCAGCCCGAGGTGCTGCCCTCGGCGATTCCGAACCTGCTGGTCAACGGCGCGTCGGGGATCGCGGTGGGGATGGCGACCAACATGCCGCCGCACAACCTCGTCGAGGTCGTGGCCGCCGCGCAGCACCTCCTGAAGAACCCGGACGCCACGCTCGAGGACCTGCAGCGGTTCGTGCCGGGCCCGGACCTGCCGGGCGGCGGCAAGATCGTCGGGCTGGACGGCATCCGCGACGCCTACCGCACCGGCCGCGGTTCGTTCCGCACGCGCGCCACCGCGCGCATCGAGAACGTCACGCCGCGCCGCCGGGGCATCGTGGTGACCGAGCTGCCGTACACGGTAGGCCCGGAGAAGGTGATCGAGAAGGTCGCCGACGGTGTCAAGGCGAAGAAGATCCAGGGCGTCACGGCCGTGCAGGACCTCACGGACCGCCACCACGGCCTGCGCCTGGTCGTCGAGGTGAAGGCCGGCTTCGATCCTGAGGCCGTGCTGGAGCAGCTGTACCGCACCACGCCGCTGGAGGACTCGTTCGGCATCAACAACGTGACGCTGGTGGACGGGCAGCCGCGCACGCTCGGCCTGCTCGACCTGCTGCGCGTGTGGGTGAACCACCGCATCGACGTGGTCCGGCGGCGGTCGCAGTTCCGCCTGCGCAAGCGGCAGGAGCGCCTGCACCTGGTCGAGGGCCTGCTCGTCGCGATCCTCGACATCGACGAGGTGATCCAGGTGATCCGCACGTCGGACGACGCCGGGATCGCGCGCGAGCGCCTGATGAGCGTGTTCGACCTGTCCGAGGCGCAGGCCTCCTACATCCTCGACCTCCAGCTGCGCCGCCTGACGAAGTTCTCGCGGATCGAGCTGGAGAAGGAACAGGAGGAGCTGCGGCTCGAGATCGCGAAGCTGGAGGAGATCCTCGGCTCCGACAAGGTGCTGCACCGGCTGGTGTCGAAGGAGATGGGCGAGGTCGCCAAGACGTACGGCACGCCGCGCCGCACCATTCTGCTGGATGCCGAGGGTGGCAGCGTGGGTTCCGCCGCCCCGGCGGCGCGCGGCAAGAAGGGCGCGCTTGACGACCTGAACCTGGAGATCGCCGACGCCCCCACCCGGGTGGTGCTGTCGGCGACCGGCCTGCTGGCCCGGCTGACCGACGCCGTCCCCGTGTCCCGCGAGGGCAACCGCGCCGCGCACGACGCGCTGCGCGCCGACTGCGCGGCCACCACGCGCGGCCAGATCGCCCTGGTCACCTCGCGCGGCCGCGCGCTGCGGGTGCCGGTGGTCGAGCTGCCGACGCTGCCGCCCACGGAGGGAGCGCCGTCGTTGTCCGGCGGGCTGCCCCTCTCGGAGCTCGTGGACCTCGCCGCCGACGAGACGGTACTGGGCATGCTCCCGCTCGGCGAGGGAGACCAGACGCTCGCGCTCGGCACCGCCGCGGGCGTGGTCAAGCGGGTGACGAGCACCGACGTGCCGAAGAACGGCGACGACTGGACGGTCATCGGCCTCAAGGACGGCGACGAGGTGGTGGGCGCCGCGCTCGTGACGGACGACGACGAGCTGGTGTTCGTCTCCTCCGACTCGTCACTCCTGCACTTCACGGCCTCGACGGTCCGGCCGCAGGGCAGGTCCGGAGGCGGTGTCGCGGGCATCAAGCTCGCGGCGGACCAGAAGGTCGTGTTCTTCGGCGCGGTGCGGGCCGGCACGGAGGCGTCGGTGGTGACGGTCGCGGGTGCGACGGACGCGCTGCCGGGCGTCGAGGCCGGCATGGCCAAGGTGACGCCGTTCGAGCTGTACCCGGCCAAGGGGCGCGCCACCGGTGGCGTCCGCTCGCAGAGGTTCCTCAAGGGGTTCGACGGTCTCGTGCTCGCGTGGGTGGGTGCGGCTCCGCCGCGTGCGCTCGGCGCGGGCGGCCAGCCGGTGGAACTGCCGGAGATCGACGAGCGCCGCGACGGCTCGGGCACCCCGCTGGAGACCCCGGTCACGGTCGTCGGCTGATATGTGGGGCGGTTTGTCAAGGGGGCAGGTTGGGGCCGCCGGCCGGGCTGGG
>NZ_BAAGRL010000002.1:16169-157733 GCF_054782975.1 Myceligenerans halotolerans | reverse complement strand
CCGCCGTGCCGTCCATGCCGAGCGCCGACAGCAGCGCGTCCTGCGACCCGGTCGCGACCACTGCCGAAGCACCCGCTCCGAGCACAAGGACGAGGACTCCCGCGATCAGCACCGTCGAGCGTGAGCGCAGCCCTCGCGCCACGCGCGCCACCACGCGCCGCCCCTCGGCCAGACCCTGCGAAGCCATTCGCGCTCCCGCTCTCACGGCGACCGCCCCGACGGCGACCACACCGAGCACCGGAACGTACTCGACGCTCATTTCCCGCCCGGGTGAATATCGTCCCTGAATGAGCTTTTTGCAGATCCCGTTACCGGAATGAGATGATGCGTTCGACGGTCACGCCGCTCCGCCGCGGCGGACCCGGTCCGCCCGTCGCCGTCGTGCGCACGTGACGAACGCAACAGCTTTCGGCCCGTCTCCATTAGGCTGAACGGACACAGCGGACGTGCGGCGCGGCGCCGGCGACGTGACCCCACAGATCCCAGGCCGACGGAGGTTCTCCCCAGTGCAGCAAGATCCCCACGCTCCCGGCCTGTTCCAGCCACCGGCGGACGCTCCCGCCGCTGGTACGCCCGTTCGCCGGACGGCGGGCATCGTCCCGCCCCCGCCGTCGGCCACCACGCTGCGCTCCGGGAACGGCGCGGCGTCCGGTGACGCGGGCGCGATGCTGGCCGAGCTCGTGGACGCCACGAGCCGGGTACGCGCCTCGATCGAGTCCGTGGTCACGGGCCGGCCCGGACTGGCGGACATCACGCTCGCGGTACTGCTGGCCGAGGGACACCTGCTCGTGGAGGACGTGCCGGGCGTCGGCAAGACCACGCTCGCCAAGGCCCTGGCGCGCAGCGTCGACTGCGCGGCGGGACGCATCCAGTTCACGCCGGACCTGCTGCCGAGCGACCTGACCGGCGTGAACATCTTCCGCAACGACAGCCACGAGTTCGAGTTCCGCCCCGGTCCGGTGTTCAGCAACATCGTCATCGGCGACGAGATCAACCGCGCCTCCCCCAAGACGCAGTCCGCCCTGCTGGAGTGCATGGAGGAGGGGCAGACCACCGTGGACGGCACCACGCACATGCTCCCCCGCCCGTTCCTCGTCGTCGCGACGCAGAACCCGGTCGAGATGGAGGGGACGTACCCGCTGCCCGAGGCGCAGCGGGACCGCTTCATGGCCCGCATCACCGTGGGCTACCCCGACACCGACGCCGAACTGCTCATGCTGGAGCGGCAGGAGGCCACCACGCCGCTGAGCCACCTGGAGCCCGTCACCGACGGCGCGGCCATCCTCCGGTACGCGGCCTTCGTGCGCGGCGTGTACGCGTCGAGCTCGGTGAAGCGGTACGTGCTCGCCCTCGTGGGTACCACCCGCGAGCACCCCGGCCTGCGGCTCGGCGCCTCACCGCGCGCCTCGCTGCAGCTCCTCCGGGCGGCCAAGTCGATGGCCGCGATGGCCGGCCGCAACCACGTCCTGCCCGACGACGTGCAGCGCCTCGCCCGCCCCGTCATCGCGCACCGGCTCATCCAGACCACGGAGTCGCGCCTGGGCGGGACGACACCCGAGCTGATCGTGGACGACATCGTCCGCCGCACGCCCGTTCCGGCGCTCGACCGATCCGACCGCCGCTGATGCCACTGGTTGCCGCTCTCCGGCGCCTCGGCCGTGTACGGCTCACCGGCCGGGGCGTCGGAGCCTGCCTGATCGGCGTCGTGCTGGCCCTGGTCGGCCTGCTGCTGTCGCTGCCGGACCTCGTGGCCACCGGCGCGGCGGCGCTGCTCGCCGTCGCACTCGCCTGGCTGGTCACCGGGCTGCAGCGGCTCGACGAGGGACGCGGGGCGCTGGTGGTGCACCGCCGGGTGACGCCGAGCCCCGTGGTCCGTGACGCCCGGACCGACGTGCACCTCGCGGTCTCCGCGGCCGCGCCGACCGGCGCAGCCTACGAGCGCCTGGCCCGCCTGCGGCTGTCGGAGCAGGCCGCGCACGAGCTCGCGGGGCACGAGGGCATCCGCGCACGCGTGCACGCCCGGGCGGAACGGATCGATGTCACGTACTCACTGACGCCGTCGCGGCGCGGGCGCTGGCCGCTCGGGCCGCTGCTGACGTCGCGTACCGACGTGTTCGGCCTGGTCCGGGCCACGCAGCCGCTCGGCAGCACGACGGGCGTGGCGGTCTGGCCGCGCACGGTCGAGCTCCCGGTCCGCACGCGGACCCGCGGCGACGTCGACCGGGCGTCCGCGGGCGGCCGGCTGCAGTCGTCCGACGACGCCGTGCTGCGCGAGTACGTCCCCGGCGACGATCCCCGTCGCGTGCACTGGGCGAGCGCCGCGCGGCGCGGCCAGCTCCTGGTGCGCGCCGACGAGAGCGCCGGCGTGCGGCCGGTGAGCGTCCTGCTCGACCGCGCGCTGCTGCCGCACCAGCAGGACGGCGCCGCCGTGGCGTTCAGCCGGCCCGCGGCGGTGAGCGACGGCGAATGGGCGGTGGACCTCGTCGCGTCGATGGCGACCTCGTTCCTCGACGCGGGGCACCCCTCACGCATCCTCACGACCAGTGCGGCGCCGGCCGTCGATGGCGTCCGGTTCGTGCCGACCCGGTCCGCCCGGCACATGCTGCTCGACGCCTGCGTCGACCTGCACGGCCACCGGGGCCCGTCGGAGGCGGCGCACGCCGCCGGGACCACCGCCCGGGCGCTCCGGCTGGCACGCCGCCCGAGCGAGCTCCTGATCGCCGTCCTCGGGCCGCAGGGCCCGGACTCCCGGCGCGAGCTGGCCGCACTCGGCGCGGACCGCTCCTGCTGGGCGCTGCTCGTGGCCCCGCGCGGCAAGGGGTTCCGGCACGACATCGACGACACCGCGGCGGAGCTCACCGCGGCGGGCTGGCACGTGGCACGGTGCGAGACCCGCACCGATATCGAGCGCGCCTGGGCGCTCCTGAGCGAGGGAGCGGCGTGACGCAGGGAGCGGGAACGGAACACGAGGAACGGCGCGGAGAGAGAGCATGATCCCGGCACATCACGGAGCGCTCACCCGGACGGTCGTCAGCGGCGTCCTGGTCGCTGTCGCGACGATCGCGTCGATGTTCGCGCTGGGCGAGATCATCGAACCCGGCTCCTGGACCCGCGCCGGCGTGGCCGGCGTGATCCTGGTCGCCGCGAGCACGAGCCTGACTCGGTGGGCGCTGCTGAACCGGGCGATGACCCGGGCCGGCTCCGGGCGGGGTGCCGGCGGGCCCGGCGAGGGCTCCGCACGGGAGCCGGCGGGCGACCACGCGGCCGACCGCGCCGCCGGGACGGTGTCCTTCGTGGCCACCATCGTCGGCCTGGCGGTAGCCTCCTGGTACGTCCTGGCCCGGTACGGCACCCCGACCGGCGAGATGACGCTGCTCGTCGGGGGCGACGAGTGGCGCTGGGCCCTCGACCGGTTCGCGACCGCCACCGACATCATGATCATGGAGCGCGCGCCCGTCGAGGACAGCCTGCCCATCGGGATGGTCGCCGTCGGCGGCACGCTCCTGATGTTCCTCGTCGCCGACTCGCTCGCCGGCGCGCGGATGCCCGCCATGGCCGGACTCCCCCTGCTCGTGCTGTGGACGCCGGCGCTGTCGATCATGGGGCGGATCCCGGCCGGGACGTTCGTCGTGGCGGTGACGGCCGCGCTGCTGCTGCTCACGCTCGACCAGTCCGGCTCCGGGTTCGCGCGCGGGCGGAGCCAGGACGCCGCCGTCGCCCGGGCGCGCCGGTCCCGGGCGTGGATCACGGCGGTCTCGTCCGTCGTCGTGGCCGTCCTCGCCCTGGGCACGGGTGCCGTGGTCGCGGCGGTTCCCGGCGTGGCCGGCAGCTTCTCGCAGATCTTCCGCACGCAGGGGCAGTCCCTGGAGTTGTCCGACGAGTTCGACATGCGCGCCGGCCTCGGTGCGCGGTCCTCGGCGGAGGTGCTCACCTACGAGATCTCCGACCCGGACCGGCGCGAGCCGCTGCGGGAGCGCACGTTCACCGCCTGGGACGGCCGCCGGGTCAGCTGGGACCCGCGCGACGGCGGTCTGGTGGACGTGACGTCGGAGTCGCGGCTGATGTCCGGGACGGAGAACCTGACGGGTGAGTCCGCCGCGCTCGACGTGCGCATCTCCTCCAGCCGCGACGGCCTCCTGCCGATCCCCGGTGGCCCCCGCCGGATCGTCATGACCGCGGGCGACGACCGGTGGCGCTGGGACCCGGTGCTGGACGAGGTCCGCAGCGACGGGCGGCTCACCGAGGGCACCCAGTACACGGTCGAGATGCTCGACCGCGGCCTTTCCGCCCGGTCGCTGCGCGCCGCGGGAGACGGCATGCCGGGGAGCGCGAACTACACGTCCCTGAAGGAGACGGAGTACCTCGCGGACACCACCGAGCTCGCGCGGGAGATCACCGACGGCGCCCGGACACGCTACGACCAGGCCGTGGCCCTGCAGAACTGGCTGCACCACGAGGGCGGGTTCACCTACAGCACCGACACGGCACCGGCCCGGACGAACGACGCCACCTGGGACTTCCTGACCGACCGGCAGGGCTACTGCGTCCAGTTCTCGACGGCGTTCTTCGTCATGGCCCGCTCGCTCGACATCCCGACGCGGATCGGCGTGGGCTACCTGCCCGGGGCCGACGACGACGGCGACGGCGTCTGGTCCGTCACGGGCCAGGACTCGCACTCCTGGCCGGAGGTGTGGTTCCAGGGCTTCGGATGGGTCCGGTTCGAGCCGACGCCGCAGGTGCAGACGGGCCCGCTGCCCGACTACGCGAACCCGGTCGCCGCGACCGGCCCGGCACCGACCGAGGTGCCCCAGGATCCGCGGCCCACGAACGTCCCGGAGGCCGATCCCGAGGACGAGCCCACGGCCGAGGAGGACCCGGCCGGGGCCGCGGCGGGCCGGGGAGCCCGGGGTGAATCCCTGCCCTGGGAGGTATGGGCCGGCACGGTCGCCGGTGCGCTGGCCGTCTGCGCGGGCGGGCTGTGGCTGCTCTTCCGGCGCCGCCAGGACTCGGTGACGCTCGACCCCGAGCAGGCATGGGGACGGGTGGTGGCGCAGCTCGCCGAGCGGAACGTGGTGCTCGGGCCGTCGACGACGCTACGCCAGGCGCCCGACGAGATCGCGGAGCAGGTCCGGGCGCGCACCGGGAACCCGCTGCCCGACGAGACCGCGGAAGGCATCGTCACCCTCGCGCAGGCCGCGGAGAACGAGCGCTACGCCCGCGAGTTCGTGTCGCCGTCGCCGGGTCAGCTCGACGAGCTGACCGAGACGATCTCCGCCGGGATCTCCGAGACCCTCGGCGCGACGCCGGACACCCCGGCGGCCCGGGTCGGCGAGGTGCTGGCCCAGGCGCTGCGCCGCTGAGCGGCGTCGCACGGCGAAGGCGGCACGGATGGCGAAAGGCCGCCTGGGAACTCCCCCGGGCGGCCTTGCACCGATCAGTACGGCCGTGGACGTGGATCCCGGATCAGCGGCCCTCGCCCCGGCGGCGGTCCCAGCGTTCCTCGAGCCTGGTCAGGAGCCCTGACCAGCCCCCGCTGCCTGATGACTTGTCGTTGCCCTTCCCCGGCTTCGGGGGAGTGACGTTGCCCTCGGCGTCCACCACGCCCGACGGACCCGTCTTCCGTCGCGGCGCCGCGACGGCGAACACGACGCCCGCGAACATCAGGACGAATCCCACCACGCCGATCCAGGTGCTGGACGACGCGACGCCCACCACGAGAAGTAGCAGGCCGACGACGACGGCAACGCCCGCCAGCACATACCGCAGCACGGATCTGCGACCGGAGGACTGCAAGGTGTTCGCGAGACGCGGGTCGTCGGAGGTGAGGGCGCGCTCCATCTGCTCCAGCACTCGCTGCTCGTACTCGGAAAGCGGCATCGAGACCCCCAGATCTCGCAAAGTTACGGTGACCCCCTCAGGATAAGCCGGTCGCGCCCCGTGCGGTAGTCGACATCCCGGACGAAGCGGAACTAGGCGCCGAGGTCGATGGCTGCGCGGCCGAACTTCTGGCGCACGGCGTCCAGTGCGAGCTCGGCATCGCGCTGTGCGCCGGAACGAGGATCGGCGGCTTCCTCCAGCGTCGGCTGAGCGGCCAGACCCTCCCGCTCGAGCACGCGCTCCCCGCGCACGCCCACGAGCCGCACCGGCAGGCCGCGACGGTCCACGGACGCGACGAGCTCGCGTGCCACGAGGTAGACGTCCCGGGCCACGTCGGTCGGCCCCTCCAGGGTCCGTGACCGGGTGACTGTGACGAAGTCGCTGGTGCGCACCTTGACCGACACGGTGCGGGCCACCACTCCCTGCCTCCGCATCCGGGCGGCGACGCGGTCCGCGAGCTCCCGCACACGCCGTGCGAGGACGGTGTCATCGTGCACGTCGACACCGAACGTCGTCTCCGCGCCGACGCTGTGCTCCTCGCGTCCCGGCACCACCGGCCGGAGGTCACGGCCCCAGGCCAGGTTGTGCAGGTGCGCCCCGCTCACCCGCCCGACGGCGGTCTGCAGGCTGGGCAGGTCGGTGTGCGCCAGCTCCGCGACCGTCGTGATCCCCCACGCCGCCAGGGTCTTCTCGGTCTTCTCCCCGACGCCCCACAGCGCGCCGACCGGCAGGCAGTGCAGGAACTCGACGGTCGCCGCGTCCGGGATCAGCAGCATCCCGTCGGGCTTGGCGTGCGTCGAGGCCAGCTTCGCCACGAACTTGTTCCGCGCGACCCCCACCGACGCCGTGACGCCGTACTCCGCCCGGATCCGCTCGCGGAGGTCCGCCCCGATCGCGGTGGGTTCGCCGAGCCGCCTGCGCGCACCGGCAACGTCGAGGAATGCCTCGTCGACACTGACCTTCTCGACCAGCGGCGTGACCTCGCCGAGGATCTCCATGACTCCGCGGGACACCTCGGAGTACAGCGTGAAGTCCGGCGTGATCACGATCGCCTGCGGGCACAGCAGCCGCGCGCGCGTCATCGGCATGGCCGACTTCACCCCGTACGCCCGCGCCTCGTACGTCGCCGCCGCGACGACCCCGCGCTCCTGCCCGCCCACGATCACCGGCTTGCCGCGCAGCTCGGGCTTCCGGGCGACCTCGCACGAGGCGAAGAACGCGTCCATGTCGACGTGCATGACCGTGCAGCCGGACTCGTCGGAGCCCCAGTCCCGCCGCGCGGCCACGGACCTCGGAGCGCGGCTCACGGGCGCAGGAGGTCGAGCGGGTCGGTGGTGCCCGGGATCCCGGTCACGACGCCTCCGGCACGACCCGCAGGTGCGGACGGTGCGCGAACATCGCGTCCGGGTCCGCCAGCATCGCCACCTCGTCGCGGAAGTCCTCCGCGCACGCGACGATCTCGTCCGCCCGGGAGGCGTCCACCTCGCCGGCGCGCCCGGCGTCCACCGCCGCGCGGAGCTGCGCCCCCGACGCGAAGTATCCGGACCAGGGCGCCAGGTCCGGCTCGACGCGCACGAGCATCTCCCAGACCGTGCGGGCACCGGACCGCGGCGAGGGGCGCCCGCGCAGCGCCAGGACCGCGGCCGCCGCACGGATGGCGGCGAGGTGGGCGTGCCGGAATCGATCCTCCGGACGGGGCGCGGCGTGCGCCTGCGCCAGTTCGGCGTCCGCCCGGCGCAGCAGCGCCCGGACGCCGGGCGGTACGGGCCGCGGCACCCGCGTGCTCGCGGCGACGACATCCGATCCCCTGCCCTGGGTCATCCCCATGGTGCCCTCCGATCCGGTTCCTCACCGTCAGTCTCGAACATCTGTTCGAACATGTCAATCCGTCCCCGCCGGCGCGAGAGACTGGGCCCCATGGCCCGCCGCAAGACCCGCCCCGCCCGACGCACCCCATCAAACACCGGGACACTGACACTCCCCGCCGGGCCGGTCCCGATCAGCACCGGGACCGCGGAGGTGATCCGCGACCCCGACCATCCCGATCGAGTGACGCTGCACGTCAACGGCGTGCCGAGCTCGAGCCTCGACCTGGGGGACCCGGGATTCCTCGACTTCGAGTACATGCAGCAGATGGCCGCCGTGATCGCGCTCCTGCCCGCCGGGCCGCTGCGCGTGCTCCATCTCGGCGCCGCCGGCAGCGCCCTGGCGCGGTACGTCGAGCACGAGCGTCCCGGCTCCCGGCAGCTCGGCGTCGACCTCGACGCCCGCCTGATCGAGCTCGTGCGGGAGTGGTTCGCCCTCCCCCGCTCACCCCGCCTGCGCCTGCGCGCCGACGATGCCGGCCGCGCACTGGCGGGCCTGCCTCCGGAGTCGTTCGACGTCGTGGTCCGGGACGTCTTCGCCGGCGACGTCACGCCCGGGCATCTCGTCGGCACACGGTTCGCGCACGCGGCCCGGCGTGCGCTGCGGCCCGGCGGCGTCCTGCTCCTGAACTGCGCGGACCGGCCGCCGCTGACCGTCGCGCGCCAGGAGCTCGCGGGCCTCGCCGAGGTCTTCGGCCCCTCGGCGGCGGCGTCCGGGCGGCTGGCGGCGATCGCCGAGCCGGGGATCCTCAAGGGCCGCAGGTACGGCAACGCCGTTCTGGCGGCCGTCCGCGACAGCGGCGGGCCCGAGCGCGCCGACCTGCGGGACGCCGCGCTCGGGCGGGCGCTGCGCACGCTGGCCGTGCCCGCCACCCTGCTCGCCGGCGAGGACGCCACGCGCTTCGCGGGCACCGCGGCGCCCTTGGTGACGGCGCCGGATCCCACGGAGCGGGATCCCGATGCGCCGGATCCCACGGAGACGGACGCCAAGGATCGGGACTTCGAGGAGCCGGAGCCCGCACAGGCGGCATCCGGCTGACCCGGCACCGCTCGACGCGTCACCACCCCGGGACACGACGACGGCCGCACCCCGCGCACGGGATACGGCCGTCGTCAGCGCCGGAGCGCCGCCTCGCCGGGTCAGGCTCCGGGCGGAGGGCCGGTTCCCCGGCTCCCGCACGTCACCGCACCCGTCGTCGGCATCAGAGCGGAACTACCTGCTCCGCCTGCGGCCCCTTGGGGCCCTGGGTGATCTCGAACTCGACCCGCTGGGCCTCCTCGAGTGACTTGTATCCCTGCGTCTCGATCGCGGAGTAGTGCACGAAGACGTCGGCGCCGCCGCCGTCCTGGGCGATGAACCCGTACCCCTTCTCCGCGTTGAACCACTTCACAGAACCCTGCGCCATGCGTCTTTCGACCTTCCGTCACTGGGTGCGGGCCGAGTGCCCGCACCGTGCCGCGACGCGCCTGGGGCCCACGACGCACAAGGGCGCGGGGCCGGCAGCTCGCGGTGCGGCGTGCGCAAGTGTGGCACGGACCACCCTCCACCGCCATGGATAACGGACATTCCCGCTGTGTCGGAAACGAGAAGAGGCCCGGTCCGGGCTACTCGCCGGACCCGTCCTGCTGCGCGAGGAAGCGCTCGAGCTCCGCGCCGATCTCGTCGGCGGTCGGCAGCGGAGCGGACTCCGCGAGCAGGTTCGGGCGGCCGATCGACCGCGAGAAGGCGTCGTACTGCTCCTCGAGCGCGCTGACCACGGCCGCGATCTCGCCCGACTCGGCGACCTGCTGCTCCACCTCGATCCGGGCGTCGACCGCGGCGGCGTCGAGAGCACCGATCCCCAGCGCCAGGCCGGTCGTGCGCTCGATGTGCTGCAGCGCCACCACCGCCGCCGGCGGGTAGTGCGACTGCGCCAGATAGTGCGGCACGTGCATCGTGAAGCCGAGCGCGTCGTGGCCGGCCTCACCGAGCCGCAGCTCCAGCAGGGACGCCAGCGACCCGGGCACCTTCACCGACCCGAACCACGAGGTGTAGTCCTCGATCAGCCCGGACCTCGTGGCGTGCGCGGTCAGCGACATCGGCCGGGTGTGCGGCACGCCCATCGGGATTCCGTGCACCCCTACCGCGAGGCTCACCCCGAACCGGCGCACGAGCTGCTCCACGGCCGCGACGACGCGCTCCCACTGCAGGTCGGGCTCGGCGCCGTGCAGGAGCAGGAAGCCGGTCCCCTCCTGGTCGGTCACGTGGTCGATCGCGAGCTCCGGGGCGTCGTACCCGACCCAGCGGTCGCTGTCGAACGTCATCGTGCCGCGCTTGCTGCGGTAGTCGAGCAGCTGGTCGATGTCGAACGTCACCAGGCGCTCCGTGGTCAGTTCGCCGACCAGGTGCTCGACGGCGATCTCCCCCGCCGCACCCGCGTCCACGAACCCGCGCATCGAGTGCAGCAGGACCGGCCCCTCGCCCCGGCGTGCGATCCCGCGCCGCCCGACGACCTCGCGGCCCGGCACGGCCTCGGGGGCGTCGTCGGCGAACCGGCGCTCGTCGCCGAGGGCGTGCGCGCCCAGGGTCCGCGTCACGGCGGCCTCGTCAACCTCGTAGATTTCCTGCGGATCCAGCACGGTCTCTTCCTCGTCTCCTTCTCGACGACCCTGGTGCGAACATGACAACAACGGCACGAGGGAGGAACTTCCCGCGCCCGGTGTCTAGTGTCCGGGACGGAGCACCGTGGAGACGAAGAACTCGTCGATCTGCCGCACCACGGCCTGGAACTTGTCGAAGTCGACGGGCTTGGTCACGTAGGCGTTCGCGTGCAGCGAGTACGAGCCGACGACGTCCTCCTGCGCGTCCGACGTGGTCAGCACCACGATCGGGATGTGCCGCAGCATCGGGTCGTTCTTCACGACCGCGAGAACCTCCATGCCGTCCATCCGGGGAAGGTTGAGGTCCAGCAGCACCAGGTCCGGGTCCGGGGCGTCGGCCCACTGACCCTGCTTGCGCAGGAAGTCGAGCGCGGCCACGCCGTCGCCCGCCACCGAGACGTTCACCGGAGTCTCGTGCTCCGCGAACGCCTCCTGCGTCATCAGCACGTCGCCAGGGTCGTCCTCGACAAGGAGGATCTCGATCGGCCTGTGGTCTTCCACCTGAGGTCCTCCCGAACGGCAGCTCTCGTGTCGCCGAGCCCGCCCGCGTTCGCGATCGGTCGGCTCATCCGAGAGTAGTGGACTGCGCGCGTTCGGTCGACGTGCGCCGCGCTCCGGCCGAGGTCACGGTCCTGGCGAGGGTGAACCGGACGGTCGTGCCACCGCCCTCGGTCGCCTCGATCCAGATGTGGCCCCCGTGGTGCTCCACGATGCGTTTGACGAGCGCGAGACCGATGCCCGTCCCCGAGTACTCGCCCCGCGGGTGCAGCCGCTGGAAGATCACGAACACCCGGTCCGCGTACTGCGGCTCGATACCGATCCCGTTGTCGACCACGGAGATCTCCCACGCCGTGCGCATGGACCGCACCTCGAGGTGCACCGTCGCGTCCCGCTCCGGCTCGCGGAACTTCAGCGCGTTCGACAGGAGGTTCGCCAGCACCTGGTGCAGCAGCCGCGGCTCACCGCGCACGGTCGGCAGCGGATCGTGGGTGATCGTCGCCCCGGCCTCCGCGATCCGCTCCGACAGGTCGCTCTCGACCCGTCTCAGCACCTCGTCCAGGTCGACGGAGGCGTGCTCCTCCCCCGACCGTCCCACGCGGGAGAAGCTCAGCAGGTCCTTGATGAGCTCCTGCATCCGCTTGGCGCCGTCGACGGCGAACTCGATGTACTGGTGGGCCTTGTCGTCCAGCGAGTCGCCGTACCGCTGCTGGAGCATCTGGCTGAACCCCGCCACCTTGCGCAGCGGCTCCTGGAGGTCGTGCGAGGCCACGTAGGCGAAGTGCTCGAGGTCCCGGTTGCTGCGCTCGAGCTCACGCGCCTGGTCGGTGAGCATCACGTGGGCGTTCTCGACCTCCTGCTGGGCGAGGCGCATGTCCTCCATGTGGTGCAGCAGCTCGCGGCGCATCCCCTCCACGTGCAGCGACAGCGACATGATCTCGCCCGCCCCCACGGGCTTGATCTCGGTCTCGATCGACCCGGCCGCCACCGTTCGCACCGCTCTGGTGAGGATGGCCGCCGGCTTGATCACCCAGGTCTCGAGGGCCAGCCACATCAGCGTCCCCAGCAGCACGACGACGAGCGCCAGGGTGACGATCGCGCCGACCAGGACCGCGTCCCAGGACTGCCGCTCGGCCAGCGTCGCGCCCCGGGCCTCGTTCAGGACCTCCAGGTACTCCACGACGTCGTCCCGGGCCCGTCCGACGCTCGCCACGCCGTCGGTGACGGGCGGCATCGCCCGTTCGGCGTCCTCGATGCACTGCTCGCGCGCCTCGTCGCTCTCGTCCTGGCCGTCGAGGGCCGCGACGCGCGCCTCGTCGACCGCCGCGACGGTCGGGCGCGCGAAGTCCGCGAGCCACGCGTCCATCGACACGATCGCGTGCTCCCGGGCCCGGGCGACCTCCGGGCGGGCGTCGAGGATCCGCGGGTCGACGTCGAGCCCGAGCAGGTCCGGGTCCGCGGCGATCCGGCGGTACGGCTGGAGCACCTCGGGACTGCACGTGGTGTAGTAGGAGCGGATGGACGGTTCGGCGTCCCCGAGCGCCAGCCGCGCCTGAGCGCCGTCGGCGAGGGCGTCGAAGTAGGCGCCTTCGACGAGCTTGCTCGCCTGTGCCGCCTGCGACCAGGCGAGCAGCGCGACGATCAGCGCGAGGACGATGGCGGTCGCGACGGAGCCCTGGAGCCGCGCCAGCCTGCGGCGCATCGACACCTGGGCGAGGGGTCTCTCCCAGGGCTCCGGCAGGACGGTCATGGGCGGCCCCACTCGGTGGAGTCGGCGAGCGTGGAGGTGCGCTCGGCGGGACCCGCGTCGTCGGCGGCGTCCCAGCCGGCGAGCAGGAGGGCGGCGTCGTCGGCGAGCGGTCCGCCGTGGAGCGTCCGGACCCGGCGCAGCACGCGGGGCACGACGTCGTGGCTGCCGCGGGCGAGCTCGGCGGACATCACCGCGCGCAGTCCGTCCACGCCGAGGCGCGGCAGGCGCCCGCGCTCGTCGGGTGCGGTGGGGGCGCCGTCGTCGTCGACGGTGACCTTGGCCTCGACGAGGCCGTCGGTGAAGAGGACGACGGTCCAGGGCCCGGGGAGCTCCACGCGGGTCGCCTCCCAGGATCCGGGCGCCGGGATGCCGAGGGCGCGGCCCCGCCCGACGGCGGTCAGCTCGGCGCACTCCGCGCCGTCGTCGGTGCGCGTCGCGAGCAACGGCGGCATGTGCCCGGCCAGGTACACGTCCATGGCGTCGCGCTCCGCCGCGACCACGACCTGGCAGAGCGTGACGAACACCTCCGGACCCTGCCGTTCGGGCAGGAGCACGCGCTCCAGGAGGGGCAGGACGTCGCCGGGGTCCGTGCCGGACAGCACGAGGGTGCGCCAGGCGGTGCGCATCGAGGCGCCGAGGGCCGCCTCGTCCGGGCCGTGCCCCGCCACGTCGCCGACGACGATCATGAGCGTCCCGTCCGGGCGTTCCACGGCGTCGAAGAAGTCCCCGCCGAGCAGGCCGTTCCCGCCGGGCAGGTACCCGACCATGAGCGAGATCCGCTCGTCGCGCACCACGGCCTCGGGCAGGAGGGCACGCTCGAGCCGCATGGTCTCGGCGGCGCGCACCTCGCTGCGGTAGAGCGCGAGCTGCTGGGCCGCCGACCGGCGCCGCAGCGTGGCATAGCGCAGCGCCCGGGCAAGGCGGTCGCCGTCGACCTCGCCCTTGACGAGATAGTCGTCCGCGCCGGCCGCCATCGCCTTGGTCCCGGCGCCCGCGGCGGCGTCGCCGGTCAGGACGACGACGGCGGGCGGCACGGGCAGCGAGTCCACGTGCGCGACCACGCGCTCCAGCGCGCTCAGGCCCACCGCGTCGGGCAGGCCCAGGTCCAGCAGGAGGCAGTCGACGCGGACGTCGTCGAGGATCGACAGGGCCTCGGTGACACGATGCGCCCGGTGCATGTCGGCGCGCACCCGGGCTCCGGTGAGCAGGTCGGTCACGAGGAGCGCGTCGGCGTCGTCGTCCTCGACGAGGAGGACGGTGAGGACCTCGGGCGGCTCGGGCGGGAACGAGATCGGAACGTCGTCGGCCGCGCCGTCGCGCGGTATTGCCCCTGCCGGGTCCATGGCGGCGATCCTACGCAGGGATTCCTCGCCGTGTCAGCGTCCCGCGTGTGAAGACCGCGAACCTCTTGACCTCCGGGGGATAATGGTCGGCCGGTCTTTCACGACCGACTACTTACCGACCCCAGGCCGAGCAACGGTCCGGCCAAGAATCACGGAGGTCACGCGTGACAGGTATCGGGAACGAGCTGAGCCACGAGCAGGCCGTGGTCGACGTCCTCTATGCCCGCCTCGACGAGCTGCGCGAGGCCACGCGCGGCCGGCTGCGCGACGTGCGGATGCAGGGCGCCGTCGGCACGCACCAGAACCGCAGCGAGCGCGACGCGTTCGCCACCCTGTACGAGGACCGCGCCGCGCAGCTCGACGCCGTCGAGGATCGTCTCGCGTTCGGCCGCCTCGACCTGGCGGACGACGAGGTCCGGTACGTCGGCCGTATCGGGCTGAACGACGCCGAGCACCGCGGGATCCTCACCGACTGGCGCGCCCCGGCCGCTGAGGCGTTCTACCGCGCCACCGCGCTCCACCCCGCCGGCGTCCGGCGACGGCGGCACCTGGTGACCAAGGGGCGCACGGTGACCGGGGTCGAGGACGAGGTGCTGGACCTGGACGCGGGCCTCGAGGCGGGTTCGCTGTCGGGCGAGGGCGCGCTGCTGGCCACGATGGCGACGGGGCGTACCGGCCGGATGACCGACATCGTCGCGACCATCCAGGCCGAGCAGGACCGGATCATCCGGTCGGAGCTCACCGGCGCGCTGGTGGTGCAGGGCGGGCCGGGCACCGGCAAGACGGCGGTGGCGCTGCACCGGGCGGCGTATCTGCTGTACGCGCACCGCAGGCTGCTGGAGCGGTCGGGCGTGCTGCTGGTCGGGCCGAACCGCGCGTTCCTGCGGTACATCGACCAGGTGCTGCCGTCGCTGGGCGAGACCGGCGTGGTGGCGACGACGATCGCCGAGCTCGTCCCGGGGGTGGAGGCGTCCGGCGTGGACGAGCCCGACGTCGCGCGTGTCAAGGGGCGGCCGTTGTGGCGCCGGGCGATC
Organism: Myceligenerans halotolerans; assembly: GCF_054782975.1. Classification (NCBI taxonomy): domain Bacteria; kingdom Bacillati; phylum Actinomycetota; class Actinomycetes; order Micrococcales; family Promicromonosporaceae; genus Myceligenerans; species Myceligenerans halotolerans. The sequence goes on along the minus strand of NZ_BAAGRL010000002.1, from coordinate 142,726 downwards.
CGGCGCGCCGTGCGGGCGCGCGAGCGGGTGCCTGCCGCCGACCTGCCGGTGCGGGTCGAGGGTCACGACCACGTGATCCGCCGCGACGACGTGCGCGACGCGATCGCCCGCGCCCGGCGGTCGCACAAGCCGCACAACGAGGCGCGCGTCACGTTCGTCAAGGACATGCTGGGGCGGCTGGCCGATCAGGTGCGCGACGTCGACGGCACGCGGCTCGCCGCCGAGGACCGGGCCGCGCTCGTGGAGGACCTGCGTGAGCACCGGGACGTCCGCGTGGCCCTGAACCTGGCGTGGTTCCCGATCACGCCGGAGAAGCTGCTGGAGGACCTGTACGCGAAGCCGCACCGGCTCGCCGAGGCGGCGCCCGAGCTGAGCGACGCGGAGCGGGCTCTCCTGCGGCGTGCGGCGGGCAGCGGCTGGACCGAGTCCGACGTGCCCCTGCTCGACGAGGCGTACGAGCTGCTCGGCGAGGACGACGCGCTGGCCCGCGCGGAGGCGGCGCAGGCCGCGGCCGCCGAGGCGGAGGCTCTGGAGCACGCGCGCAGCGTGCTCTCGTCCGGGGCGGTGAACACGATGATCCAGGTCGACGCCGAGACGCTGGCCTCGCGGTTCATGAGTTCAGGGCCGTCGCTCACCACGGCCGAGCGCGCCGCCGCCGACCGTCGCTGGACGTTCGGCCATGTGGTCGTGGACGAGGCCCAGGAGCTCTCGCCGATGGCGTGGCACGCCCTGGCGCGGCGCGTGCCGACCCGGTCGATGACCATCGTCGGCGACGTCGCGCAGACGTCGTCGCCCGCCGGTGCCCGCGACTGGGCCGCGATGCTCACGCCGCTGCTGCGGAAGAGCTGGCGGCTCGCCGAGCTGACCGTCTCCTACCGCACGCCGGCGGCCGTGGCTGACGCGGCGCAGCGCGTCGCCCGGGCGGGCGGGCTTCCGGTGAGCGACCTGGTCGCCGCGCGGGACGTGGACGACGCGCTCTCCCTGGTGCGGGTTCGCGGCGCCGAGGTCGGGGCGTCCGAGGTCGCGCACGAGGCGGTGACGCTCGCCAAGGAGTTCGTCGAGCCGGAGGCCGGACGTGTCGCCGTGGTCACCCCGGCGTCCCGCACCCGGGAGATCGCCGAGGCGGTGGCCGGCGCCCTGCCGGCGGCGCTCGGCGACGCCGAGGCCGCCCGCATCGGCGCCCAGCGGCCGGAGGACCGCCAGATCACGGTGCTCAGCCCGCGCGAGACGAAGGGGCTCGAGTTCGACGCCGTCGTGCTGGTGGAGCCCGGCCTGATCGCCGCGGGCCCGGGCGGGCTGAGTGACCTCTACGTGGCGATGACCCGCCCCACCCAGCGCCTCGTCGTCGTCCACACGAAGGACCTGCCGGAGGGATTCACGGAGTAGGGCTGTCCGGATCACGGAACGGAGTTGTCTCAGGAAACGGCACGGCGCACGATGACCCCGTGCACCGTGCCCTCCTGCTCGAGAACATCCACCCCGGCGCCGCCACGAACCTCGAAGCCGCGGGCTTCGAGGTGGACACCCGCAAGGGTGCCCTGGACGAGGACGAGCTGATCGCCGCCCTCGACGGCGTCCACCTGCTCGGCATCCGGTCCAAGACCCAGGTGACCGAGAAGGTGCTGTCCTCCACCGACTCCCTCCTCGCGGTCGGCGCGTTCAGTATCGGGACCAACCAGATCGACCTGGCCGCCGCCGCGCATCGCGGCATCGCGGCCTTCAACGCGCCGTTCTCCAACACGCGGTCCGTGGTCGAGCTCGCGATCGCCGAGATCATCGGGCTCACCCGCCGGCTGCCGGAGCGCGACAAGGCGCTGCATGCCGGGGTGTGGGAGAAGTCCGCGACCGGCTCGCACGAGGTCCGGGGGCGCACGCTCGGCATCGTCGGCTACGGGAACATCGGCTCGCAACTGTCGGTGCTCGCGGAGAACCTCGGCATGTCCGTGGTCTTCTACGACCTCCAGGAGAAGCTCGCGCTCGGCAACGCCCGCCGCGCGGAGACGCTGGAGGAGCTGCTCGCGACGTCGGACGTCGTGACCCTGCACGTCGACGGGCGCTCCGGGAACGCCGGCATGTTCGGCGCCGAGCACTTCGCGGCGATGAAGCCCGGCGCGATCTTCCTCAACCTGTCGCGCGGGTTCGTGGTCGACGTCGACGCGCTGCGGGCGGGCATCGTCTCCGGGCACCTCGCGGGCGCGGCGATCGACGTGTTCCCGTCCGAGCCGAAGAAGTCGGGCGACCGGTTCGACTCGGTGCTGCGCGGCCTGCCGAACGTCATCCTCACCCCGCACGTCGGCGGGTCGACCGAGGAGGCCCAGGAGGCGATCGGCCAGTTCGTCTCGAAGAAGCTGCGTGACTACATCACGACCGCCTCCACGATGCTGTCGGTCAACCTCCCGGCGCTCCAGCTGGAGCACACCGGGACGGGCCGCATCGCCCTGCTGCACCGCAACGTGCCGGGCGTGCTGGCCCAGGTGAACCAGATCTTCGCCGACCACGGCGCGAACATCGAGGGCCAGATGCTCGCCACGCACGGTGACCTCGGCTACGTGGTCACGGACATCTCGGACGTCACGCACCGCGGGGCGTCCAAGAAGCTCATGGCGATGGACACCACGGTCCGCCTGCGCATCAACGACCAGTTCGAGCGGCCGGAGTTCCCGCCGGGCCCGGCGGCCCGCTAGCGGACCTGCGTCCGCCTGACCGGCCCGGGCCGGCCCACCCGCATGGCCGTACGGGTCGCGCGTTAGCGCTAACATTCACCCGGTGTCGTACTTGTCTCGTGTGTGGAATGGCCCGGCCCGGACAGCATCGCTCCCGCGGCTCCTTCTCGCGGCAGTCCTCGCCCTCGGCGTCGTCCCGGTCGCCGGCGTCCCGGCGCACGCCGCGACGGACATCACCGGTCAGGTGCGCGACGGCGAGAACGTCACGCTCGCGGGCGACGCCGTCGTCGCGCTCGGCGACGGCGAGGAGATCGTCTACGGCGGCGTCTTCTCCGGCGTCGGCACGCTGACGATCCGCGGCCCGGGCAAGCTGGTACTCACCGCGGACAGCGACTTCCAGATCCCCGAGAACCGCCGGCAGCAGCGGATCGAGCTCCTGGGCGCACAGAACCATCCCTACGCCGCGTTCCACGACCCCGACCCGCCCGCCGTCACGGTGGAGGCCGGCGCGACGCTGCAGTACGGCGACGGCTCCGGCGCGTCGGGCCGGGTGGGCCACTACCCCTACGACTTCCCGAACTTCGCCTGGAACGCGCTCAACCACCACATCGACGGAACGCTGATCGTCGCAGTCAGTGGTACGCCGTACCATCCGGGATTCCTCAGCGGCGGCGGGGTGCTGAACCAGCCCCGGGGTATCTGGGACGGCGTCTCTCTGGCCGGGGACCACTCGTTCTCGGGCACCATCGTCAACGGCACCGGTGTCCACGCCAGCATGCGGGACCAGTACCGCACGTCTCTCCCGAACCTCGAGAAGCTGGTCAACTACGGCTCGTTCATGATCGACACCCCGTTCGACTACGACACCGTCATCGGGTTCGACGTCTTCTCTCGTGAGTGGGGGAACGACATCAACTTCTACGGCGCCCCGGACGGCAGCCGGATCATCATGTCCGGCGTGTACTCCTGGACCGACCAGGGCACGGAGACCGACCCGCAACTCTCGGACCCCGGCCTGAACTGGCGGCCGGTGCCCAAGAACATCAACAAGCGCGGCGTGAACATCCAGGGCGCGATCGTGCAGTGGGGTGACGGCACGCACAACCGGTTCTTCCTGCCCGGCACGCGCGAGACCATCTACATCAACCTGTACACGCGTCGCGCGCGCGGCCACCTGATCTTCGACTACAACGGGCCCGTCACCCTCGGCGCGCCGATCTCCGGCGGCCTCTACCACGACACGATGGCCGCCGTCGCGACCGGCGACGTCACGGTCGCCGGCACACCGGGCAACGACGTCACCTTCGCGGACCAGCAGAACTACGACGGCACCACCACGATCGGGGCCGGTGCGACGCTGCGGCTGGGCACCGGGGAGCCAGGCCAGGACTCCTGGCTGATCACCGGCACGGACACGGCCCGGGTCGTGAACGACGGCACGCTCGTCGTCCGCAACGCCGACCGGGCCGTCGAGCTGTCCCGGATCACCGGCGCCGGATCCCTGAAGCAGGCCGGCGCCGCGCGGCTCACGCTCACGGGCGAGATCGCCTACGAGGGGCCGACGACGGTGTCGGGCGGAGAGCTCGTCCTGGCGGGCGCCGACCTCTCGGCCTCGTCGGGCGTCGCGCTCCCGGGACGCGGGGCCGTGCTCGACGTCGCCGCGGCGGGCGACGGCGGCGTGAACAACCTCCGCGGCGCCAAGGGAAGTACCGTGCGGCTCGGCTCCGCCACCCTGAAGGTCACGAACACCGAGCGCACGAAGTACGCCGGACGATTCACGGGCTCGGGCGGTCTCGTCAAGGCGGGCGACGGCGGCCTGACGTACTCCGGGACCAGCGCCGCCACGGGCCCGTGGACCGTGACCGGCGGGACGCTGTCGCTCGCGGGGGCGGAACTGGCGGGCGACCTCGGCGTGGACACGACCCTCGCGCTCACCGGGAAGAGCACCGTGGGTGGAGACCTGGTACTCCGGACGAAGGCCGTGCTCCGGACCGACACCGACGCCGGGCTGGACGTCGCCGGCGACGTCCGGCTGGGCGGCGCCCTCGAGCTCCGCCACGACGGCGACGCCGAGCCGCCCGGGGAGATCACGGTCGTCACCGCCGGCGGCCGGATCACGGGCACGTTCGCCGGCCTCGACGAGGGCAGCCAGGTCGACGTCGGCGGCACCACGTACGAGATCGCTTACGAGGACAACCGGGTGGTGCTCGCGGCACCGGCGACGACTCCCACGGAGAGCGCCGCCGCCGCTGCCGCCCCGCTCCCCAGCCGGGCCGACGACGACGGCTCCCCCACCGGTGTCCTCGCACTCGTCTCGCTCGCCGCGCTCGCCCTGGCCGCGCTCGCCACGCTCGGCGTCGTCGCGCTCCGCAGACGGCGCCGAGCCGTCGCCACCGGAGCCCGCCACGTCCGGGGCCCGGTCATCGCCAAGCCCCGGACGGAGGATGCGGTTCCGTGACCCCGTAGTGCGGTCGGCCCGCTGTCGTACGGTCGTCCCGATGTCGAGTGGTAGGTCGCTCGGGGGACCGACCACTCGACATCGGACCGACCGACCTCCACAACCCGCCGACCGCATCGTCCACCCGCGCGTTCCGTTACCCGGACCGTGCCGCGTCGTCGAGGACTCCGGAGAGCACCGCCAGGCCCTCGCGGGCCTCGTCCCGGGTGATGACGCACGGCGGGACGACGTGCACGCGGTTGTCGGCGATGAAGGGCAGCACGCCGCCGTCGAGCAGCGCCTGCTTGATCGCCGCCATCGCACCCGCGCCGAGCGGCTCCCTGGTCTCCCGGTCGGCGACCAGCTCGACCGCCCAGAAGACGCCGAGGCCACGCACCTCCCCGACCAGCGGGTTCTCCGCCGCGATCGCGGCGAGCCCCGGGCCCAGCACCTCGGACCCGACGCGCGCCGCGTTGTCCACGATCCCCTCGTCGGCCATGGTGTCCAGTGTCGCGACGATCGACGCCATGGCGAGCGGGTGCCCCGAGTAGGTGAGCCCGCCCGGGAAGGCCCGCTCGCCGAACGTCGCCGCGATCCTGGGCGACACGAGCACCCCGCCGACGGGCACGTACCCGGAGTTCACGCCCTTGGCGACGACCACGAGGTCCGGGCGCACGTCGTGCCGGTCCAGCGCCAGCCACGAGCCGGTGCGCCCGAACCCGGCCATGACCTCGTCCAGGATCAGCACGATCCCGTAGCGGTCCGCGATCCGCCGCACGCCCGCCAGGTAGCCGGGCGGCGGCACGAGGATGCCGGCCGTCCCGGGCACGGTCTCCAGCAGGATCGCCGCCACCGTGTCCGGGATCTCCGCCTGCACCACCCGCTCCAGGTGGTGCAGCGCGCGCTCGCACTCCTCCTCGGCCGAGGAGGCCCAGAACTCCGACCGGTACAGGTACGGCCCGAAGGCGTGCACGTGCCCCGTCGCGTACTCGTTCGGCACCCGCCGCCGGTCCCCCGTGGCGACGATCGCCGCGCCGGTGTTGCCGTGGTACGAGCGGTAGAGCGACACCACCTTGTCCCGGCCCGTGTGCACGCGCGCCATGCGGATGGCATTCTCGATGGCATCCGCCCCGCCGTTCGTGAAGAACACCTTGGCGCCCGCCCCGAACGGCGCGCGGGCGAGCACCCGCTCGGCAGCCTCGCCCCGCACCCGCACCGCGAGCGCCGGCGACGCCGTGACCAGTTCGCCGGCCTGGCGCGCGATCGCCTCGACGACACGCGGGTGCTGGTGCCCGATGTTGGTGTTCACCAGCATCGACGACAGGTCGAGCCACTCGTCTCCCGCGTGGTTCCACACGCGGGACCCGGAGCCGCCGGCGATCGCGAGCGGCGGATTGGCGGTGCCGGGCGACCAGGGCTGGATCAGGAGGTCACGGGCGGCGGCGAGCGCGCGGGCGTCGTCGTCGGCCATCAGTTCCCGCCCTCGACGAGTTGCACGTCGAGGGGCTCGAACTCCTCGCCCTGGATGTCCACGCCCTCGTCGGCGAGGGCGGCGAGCGCCTGCTCCACGTACTCGTTGGTGTAGGCCGTGGCGGGCGGCTCGGCGGTGATGACGGTCGCGCCGGTCTCGTTCTGGGTGCCCATCGCGATCTCGACGGTCCGGTCCCACTGTGCCTCGTTGACGGTGCCGATGCCGCTGGTGGAGGGCCAGATCAGCTTGTTCACCTCGTTTGCCTGCCAGAGCTGGTGGGAGGTGCCGAGGGTGGAGCCGGCGGCGGTGACGATCCCGGCTGCTTCCTCGGGGTTGTCGCGGACGTAGGCCCAGCCCTTGAGGGATGCCTTGACGAAGGCGACGGTGGTGTCCTCGTACCCGGTGTCGTCGGCGAGGCGGGCGGCGTCGGCCCAGATCGCGTCCTGGAGCATGGCGGTGTCGTGGTCGTTCCAGTCGATGACCTCGAGGTCCTCGGGCTGGTACAGCTCGCCGGTGTCGGGGTTCACGGTCTCCAGGATCTGGGCGTACTCGTTGTAGGTCATGGCCTGGGCGGCGTCGATGTCGCCGGCGAGGAAGCCGTTCATGTCGAACGCCTGCTGCACGAGGTCGATGTCGTCGGGGGTCCGGACCCCGGCATCCTGCATGCCGGCGAACAGTTCCCACTCGTTGCCGTAGCCCCAGGAGCCGACCTTCTTGCCGGCGAGGTCGGCGGGGTCGGAGATGCCGGCGTCCTTGAAGGCGACCTGGAGCGTGCCGGACCGTTCGAACACCTGCGCCACGTTCGTCACCTCGGTGCCCTGCTCGATGGAGCCGAGCACCTTCGGGACCCAGGAGATCGCGTAGTCGGCGTCGCCGGCGGCGAGCACGTCGATCGGCACGGTGTCGGTGCCGGCCTCCTGGATGGTGACGTCGAGGCCCTCGTCCGCGTAGTAGCCCTGGTCGACGGCGGCGTAGTACCCGGCGAACTGGGCCTGCGCCACCCACTGGAGCTGGAGGGTGACGGGTGTGGCGGCGCCGGGCTCGGGCTGTCCGGTCGCTCCGCCGCAGCCGGCGAGGGTGACGACGGCGGCCAGGCCCAGGGACGTGCGCAGCACATTAGTGACGTGCATGGTTGTTCCTCTCGATCAATGCGGTGACGGCGTAGAAGACGAGCCCGGTGACGACGGCGCCCAGCACGTACGCCCAGGCCAGGGCGTAGCGGCTGGAGGAGACGGCCGAGGTGACGGCCTTGCCGAGGCCGTCCACGGGACCGCCGAAGTACTCGGCGACGAGCGCCGAGATGACGGCGAGCGATGACGCGAGCCGCAGCCCGGTGAAGAAGAAGGGCAGCGCGCCGGGGAGGGTGACGTGCCGCGTGGCCTGCCAGGGCGTCGCGGCGTAGGAGCGCATCAGGTCGCGGTGCACGGGCTGGACCGTGCGCAGGCCGCGCAGGGTGTTGACGTACACGGGAACGAAGACGGCGATGGCGGCGACGACGACCCTGGTGGTCTGCGCGTCGCTGCCGAACATCGTGTAGAAGACGGGCGCCAGGCACACTATGGGCACCACGGCCGTCGCGGTGACGAGTGGGTTCGTCGCGTCGGCGAGGGGTCGCCACGACGCGGAGAGCCCGGCGCCGAGCAGCGCCATGGCGGTCCCGATGACGAGACCGAGCAGGGCGTTGCCGGCCGTGGCGAGGGCGGCGTCGGTGACGACGCCGAGGTTGGCGGCGAACTCCGCGGCGATGTCGGACGGCGCGGGGATCACGAACGGCTCGATCCCCAGCCCGGTCACCGCTGCCTGCCACAGCGTGACCGCCCCCGCGCCGACCGCGAGGGGCGCGCCCAGGGCGAGCCACCTGCCGCCGGTCATGAGGTCACCCGGTCGGGTTCGGTGGCACCGGGCTCGGTCGTGCCGGAGGCAGGAGCACCTGATCCGGACGGAGCGGCGCCGGAGGACGCCGGTGCCGGCTCGCCGTCGACAGCCCTCTCGGGCGCAGCTCCCCCGAGCTCGGCGTCACCTCGGTGCAGGGCCTCGCGGACGGCCGAGACGCGCTCGAAGTACGCCGGGTCCTCGCGCAGGTCGATCCCGCGCGCGGCGCGTTCCGCGGGCGTGCCGAGCGGGACGTCCAGGACCTGCACGACACGGCCCGGCCGGGGTGACATGACCACGACCCGGTCCGACAGGTAGACCGCCTCCGCGATCGAATGGGTCACGAACACGACCGCCGCCCCCGTGGTGTCGCGGATCCGCAGCAGCTCGTCCTGCAGCCGCTCGCGCGTCATCTCGTCGAGCGCCCCGAACGGCTCGTCCATCAGCAGCAGCCGGGGGCTGCGGGCCAGTGCCCGTGCGATCGCCACGCGCTGCTGCATCCCGCCCGAGAGCTGGTGGGGCCGGTGACCGGCGAAGTCCGCGAGCCCGACCAGCGCGAGCAGCTCGGCCGCCCGCTCGGCCCGGGCCGCCCGGTCACCCCGGGACCTGCCGTGCAGCTGCATCGGCAGCTCCACGTTGGCCCGTACCGAGCGCCACGGCAGGAGCCCTGCCTGCTGGAACGCGATCCCGTAGTCCTGGTCCTTGCGCGCCCGGCCGGCGGGCTTGCCGAACACGGTCACGCTGCCCGACGTCGGGGCGTCCAGGTCCGCGATCAGCCGCAGGAGTGTCGACTTGCCGCACCCCGACGGACCGATCAGGGACACCAGCTCACCCTCGCCGACCGTCAGGTCGACGCCGGCCAGCGCCACCGTCCCCGTACCGGTTCCCGCGTCGCCGAACACCCGGCCCGCGCCGGTCACGACCACCGCACTCATCGTTCCTCCTCCGTCCGGTACCGGCGCAGGGCCAGGGCGATCAGCGCCACCAGCCCCGTCGCCGCGAGCCCCACGACCACCGCGCCCGCGATGGGCGACCACTGCTTGGCCGGGTCGGCGCTGGCCGAGGCGCCGAACTCGACGATCATCCGGCCGAGCCCGCCGCGCAGGCCCGTGGACACCTCCGCGACCACCGTCCCGACCACCGCGTTCGCGGCGGCCAGTCGCAGCGCGGGCAGCAGGAACGAAACCGACGACGGCGCCCGGAGCCGCCAGAACGTCGTCCACCAGCCGACGCCGTAGGCGCGGAACAGGTCGAGGTGGACGCCGTCGGCGGCCGCGTCCGGGGCCGTGAACCCCCGCAGCGCCCCGACCGACACCGGGAAGAACGCCAGGTATGACGCGATCACCGCCACCGACATCCAGTCCTGCCAGTCCAGCGCTCCGATCTCGAGCTGCGCGCCCCACCGCTTGACCAGGGGCGCGATGGCGATCAGCGGCACGGTCTGGCTCAGCACCACCCAGGGCAGCAGGCCCGCGCGCGCCGGCACGAACCGCGCCATGAGCATCGCGACGAGCAGGCCGAGCACCACGCCGGCCACCCACCCGGCGGCCGAGACGCCGAGCGTGAATCCCGCACCCTGGAGCGTCGCCAGCCACAGCGGCGGCGCGTCGGGCGCGGAGGTCAGCGGTTCGGCGGCCCGGGCGGCCATGTCCCAGAGGTGCGGCATCGCCACGTCCGTGGTGCGAGGCAGGATCCGGGTCTCGCCGAGCACCCACCCGTCGTCGGGCATCAGGGCCTTGTACGCCTCCCAGGCGACCCCGAGGCCGACGACGCCGGACACCCCGGCGACCACCGCACGCGCGCCCCTCACCGCGTCCCCGGCGTGCCCAGCGCGGGGATGATCGTCTCGCCGTAGGCCCGCAGGGTCTCCTCCTGGCCGTCGTGCTGCAGGTAGATCGCGAACTGGTCGCAGCCCAGGGCCTCCAGCTCGCGTAGGCGCGCGATATGTTCCTCGGGCGTGCCGACCAGGCAGAACCGGTCCACCACCTCGTCGGGCACGAACTCCGTGTGGCTGTTGCCCGCCCGGCCGTGCTCGGCGTAGTCGTAGCCGGTGCGGCCCTCGATGTAGTCGGTCAGCGCCTGCGGAACACCCGACGCCGCCCCGTAGCGCGACACGATGTCGGCGACGTGGTTGCCGACCATGCCGCCGAACCAGCGCACCTGGTCGCGCATGTGCGCCATACCCGACGCGGACCCGTCCCCCACATAGGCCGGTGCCGCCACGCAGAACTTCACCGCGTCGGGATCCCGGCCGGCGGCCGCGGCGGCGTCCCGGACGGCACCGATCATCCACGCCGCGATGGCAGGGTCGGCGAGCTGCAGGATGTAGCCGTCCCCCACCTCGCCCGTCAGCGCGAGCGCCTTGGGCCCGTACGCGGCCACCCAGACGTCCAGCTCCGAGCCCTTCGACCACGGGAAACGGACCGGCCGGCCGTTCACCTCCGCCTCGCCCGAGTTGCCCAGGGCCCGGATCACCTCCACGGACTCACGCAGTGTCGCGAGGTTCGCCGGGCGCCCGTTCTGCGTCCGTACCGCCGAGTCGCCGCGCCCGATCCCGCAGATCGTCCGGTTGCCGAACATGTCGTTCAGCGTGGCGAACATCGACGCGATCACCGTCCAGTCGCGCGTGGCCGGGTTGGTGACCATCGGCCCCACCACCACGCGCCGGGTCGCCGCCAGGACCGCCGAGTAGACCACGAACGGCTCCTGCCACAGCAGGTGCGAGTCGAACGTCCACACATGGTCGAATCCCTGGTCCTCCGCCTGGACCGCCAGGTCCACCACCCGCGATGCCGGCGGGTCGTTCTGCAGCACGATTCCGAAGTCCACTTGCTCTGCTCTCTTCCGCCGTCTCCGGCTGTCGTGTCAGACGAGGTACTGGCTCAGCCCGCGCTTCACGAACCGGCCGTGACCGGCCCGGCCGTGGAAGCCGTCGTCGTCCACCACCACCTGTCCGCGGGAGAGGACGACGTCGACGTGCCCGTCGATCTCGAAGCCCTCCCACGCGGAGTGGTCCATGTTCATGTGGTGCATGGCGGCGCCGATCCGGGTGCTGCCCGCGGGGTCGTAGACGACGACGTCGGCGTCGGCGCCGGGCTGGATCACGCCCTTGGCGCCGTACATCCCGAACATGCGCGCCGGGGTGACGCAGGCGAGTTCGACCCAGCGCTCCAGGGTCAGCCGGCCGGTCACCACACCCTGGTAGAGCAGGTCCATGCGGTGCTCCACCGAGCCGATCCCGTTCGGGATCGCCCGGAAGTCGCCCCGCCCCAGCTCCTTCTGGTCCGTCATGCAGAACGGGCAGTGGTCGGTGGACACCACCTGCAGGTCGTTGGTGCGCAGCGCCTGCCACATGGCGTCCTGATGGCCCTCCGCACGCGCGCGCAGCGGCGTGGAGCACACCCACTTGGCGCCCTCGAAGGCGCCCCACTCGTCGCTGCGCGCACCGAGCTGGTCCTCCAGCGACAGGTACAGGTACTGCGGGCAGGTCTCGCCGAACACGTTCTTGCCGGCGTCGCGTGCGGCGGCGAGCTGGGCCACTGCCTGCTTGGCCGACACGTGCACCACGTACAGGGGCGCCCCGGTGAGGTCCGCGAGCATGATGGCGCGGTGCGTGGCCTCCTCCTCGAGCTGCCAGGGGCGGGCGATCCCGTGGTAGTACGGGTCGGTCTTCCCCTGGTCGACGAGCTGGCCGGCGAGCACGTCGATCGCCGGGCCGTTCTCCGCGTGCATCATCGTGAGCAGGCCCTCGTCGCGGGCCACCTGCATGGCGCGCAGGATCTGGGCGTCGTCCGCGTAGAAGACGCCGGGGTAGGCCATGAACATCTTGTAGCTGGTGACGCCCTCGTCCACGAGGGTGCGCATCGCTGCCAGGGAGTCGTCGTCCACCCCGCCGACGATCTGGTGGAAGGAGTAGTCGACGGCGCAGTTGCCCGCGGCACGCTTGTGCCACGACTCCAGGCCGTCCTGCACCCGCTCACCCTGCCGCTGCACCGCGAAGTCGACGATCGTGGTCGTGCCGCCGTGGGCCGCGGCGATGGTGCCGGTCTCGAACGTGTCGCTGGCGGCGGTGCCGCCGAACGGCAACTCCATGTGCGTGTGCGCGTCGATGCCGCCGGGCACCACGTACTTGCCGGTCGCGTCGATCACCCGGTCCGCGGTGGCAGCCAGGTCCGCCCCCAGGGCGATGCTGCCGGGGGCGACGACGGCCGCCACCGTCTCGCCGTCGATCAGCACGTCGGCCTGGACCGTGCCCGTCGCGTTCACCACTGTTCCGCCGGTGATGAGTATCGTCATCGTGCCTCCAGATCGGTCTGCGGGTTCCGTCCGCGGGTCGCTGCGCGCACGGGCTACGGCGCCGTGATGGCGGTGTAGGCGTCCGGGCGGCGGTCGCGGAAGAACTGCCATCGCTCGCGGACCTCGCGCACCTGGTCCAGGTCGAGATCACGGACGACCAGCTCGTCATGGGTCGCCGAGGCGACGTCGCCCACGTAGTTCCCGTCCGGCCCGACGGCGTAGGACGAGCCGTAGAAGTCCACGGCCTCCTCGCCGTACTCGTTGTCCTCGAGGCCCACCCGGTTGTTCGCCACGACGAAGTAGCCGTTGGCGACCGCGGCCGCCGGCTGCTCGATCTCCCAGAGGCGGTTGGACAGCCCCGGCTTGGTCGCGTTGGGGTTGAAGACGATCTGCGCGCCGTTCAGCGCGAGCTCCCGCCAGCCCTCGGGGAAGTGCCGGTCGTAGCAGATGTAGACGCCGATCTTCCCGACCGCGGTGTCGAACACCGGGAAGCCCAGGTTGCCGGGCCGGAAGTAGAACTTCTCCCAGAACTTGTCGAGGTTCGGGATGTGGTGCTTGCGGTAACTACCGAGCACGGTGCCGTCGGCGTCGACCACCACGGCCGTGTTGTACAGGACGCCGGGCTGGTCCTCCTCGTAGACCGGCAGCACCATGACGAGGCCCAGCTCGGCCGCGAGCGCTGCGAACCTCTCGACGGTGGGTCCGGGGATCGGCTCGGCGTACCGGTAGTACGCGGGGTCCTCGGTGATGCCGAAGTAGGGGCCGTAGAACAGCTCCTGGAAGGCGATCACCTGTGCGCCCCGGTCGGCCGCCTCACGGGCCCAGGCCTCGTGCAGGGTGATCATGGACTCTTTGTCGCCGGTCCAGCGGGCCTGGGTGAAAGCTACTCGGACAGTGGTCACGCGAACTCCTTGCCTTGACAGGAGGCCCAGCCAAGTAGGAGTTGGTTTCGCCCGGCACACCCTCCGGGTTTCCAGGTTGTGACAATTGTTTCAGCGGGCGACATCGCTGGCACGGGCGTTCGGGCGCCCGGGGCCGACGGCGCCCTCCGGTGGCCGGGGCATGTGCCGGCCACCGCGACCATCCGATGTAGAGATACGACGAGCGCGTCGGGCTCAGCGATCAGCTCGGGGTCGAGTCCCGCCAGAACGACGAAGGCCGCCGACCAGGTCAGACACCCGGTCGGCGGCCTCGATCGATCAGCCTCAGCCGCTCTTGCGGCGGAACATCTTTTGCACAGGCCCCGTGGTCTCCGGGCCGTGCACCGCTCCGGTGTTCCGCTCGGCGTCTTCCGTGCGGTGGCTCGCGTTCTTCTTGCGCTCCAGCGCCTCGCGGAACTTCGCCTTCGCGTCCTCGCTCGGTGCCGTGCTGCGATCGTTGCTCTCGGACGTCACACCGACCACCTCCTCGTCGTCTCAGGATCCCTGGCCGGGTCCGTGCGACCAGCGTCTCCCGGACGACCGCGATGCGCCAGCCCTTTTCCGGGCTCTCCCCATTCCTCGTGCACCCGCTCCCCCTTGGAACGTGCCGCGTGCTCCCGCCGCCCGGCGGCGCCCGTCACACCCGCTCGGCAGGGGACGCGTCGCTCGCCTCATCCTCCCCCGGTTCGTGCGCGGGGACCGCCTCCGCGTCCTTGCGCAGGTCGGTGATCGCCACCTCGAAATCCTCCAGCGACGAGAAGTCCTGGTAGACGCTGGCGAAACGCAGGTACGCCACGACGTCCAGCTCCCGCAGCGGCCCCAGGATCGCCTTGCCGATCTCGTTCGCCTCGATCTCCGCGCTGCCGGTACTGCGCAGCGTCTCCTCGACACGCTGCGCGAGGAGCGCCAGATCGTCGTCGCTCACCGGGCGCGGCTGGCAGGCCTTGCGTACGCCCGTGGCGATCTTGTCCCGCACGAACGGCTCCGTCGCCCCGGACCGCTTGACGACGGTCAGGCTCGCCGTCTCGATGGTGGTGAAGCGCTTGTGGCACGCCGGGCACTCCCGCCGGCGGCGGATCGACGAACCGTCGTCCGACGTCCGCGAGTCCACCACGCGCGAGTCACCGTGACGACAGAACGGGCAGTGCATGCGGTCTCCTGCGGGCTCGGCCGGCGGCCGGGTACTCCCGGCCGGGACTTGACCGTATGCGGGCAAACCGCGCCCATGCAACACGACTGCAGCGATATGTCGAGAACGTTGCCGACTTCACGCCGGCCCGGGGGTCACCCGGCCGGGACGTAGAGGGTCTGCCCCACCGTCAGGCCCCCGGTCGGCAGGTCGTTCAGGTCCTGCAGCCGGCGCACGACGTCACGCACGTCCTGCCCGGGCTCCGCGATCGACGCGGCCAGCCCCCAGAGCGTCTCGCCGGGCTCCACGGCGTGGGACCGCACCTCGACGGGCGCCTCGGGCGAGCTCGCGACCGCCGTCGCACCCCACACCACCGGAGCCGCGAGGACCAGGGTGACGACGGCGACGGCGAACCTGCCTCGCGCGGTCAGCCGCAGCCCTTCGAGGCCGAGGCGGGCCGCGAGCGTACGACGCCCGCTGCCCGGAGGCTCACCGGCAGGATCCGCGTCCCGTCGAGGCGCGGCGGCCGGGCCTGCTGCCCCGGCGCCAGGACCGCCCGGTCCGGCGCCGACCGGGGCCACGCCGCGCGGGCGGGCGGGACCGGGAGCATCCGCCCGCACGGCGACCGCCTCGTCGAGCGGAGGCACCACCCGCAGATGGCATCTTTCCGCTCGGGATCGTGCGCTCCGAGACCTCCTGAGCCCCCGGAGCTCCACCGTGGTGGTGGTGCTCATGACCGCCTCCTGAGATAGCCTGTCGAACACGCGTTCGTCGGACAAGCGTACGACGAACACCCGTACCATTGTGTAGCACGCAACACCCTTCGTGTCGAGACACGCTCGAACATCCGTTTGAGATTCGCCCGGATCCGATCTAGAGTTGGCGCTATCAAACGACGAGGAGGGCCACAGCATGACGGGACGTGAGAGGACACCGGGCATGATGCCGGGAAGCCTGGGCAGTGTCGGCACCATCGCCCGGAACGACGAACCGCTCGATCTCGGCCCTGCCGCCGATCGTCTGACGCCTCGCCAGCGGAAGGTGCTGACCTGTATCCGGGAGTCGTTCGAGGCGCGCGGCTATCCGCCGTCGATGCGCGAGATCGGCGATTCCGTCGGCCTCGCGAGCCCGTCGAGCGTGAAGCACCAGCTCCAGGTCCTGGAGCGCAAGGGATTCCTCCGCCGGGACCCGAACCGCCCGCGCGCGATGGAGCTGGTCGATCCGGATTCGGGCGCGCGTCAGAACCCGCAGCAGGGCGAGGTGCACTGGGACGGGGCCGCCGAGCAGCCCGAGTCGGGTCCGCAGGCGTCGTACGTCCCGCTCGTGGGCCGGATCGCCGCAGGTGGCCCGATCCTCGCCGAACAGGCCGTCGAGGACATCTTCGCGCTCCCGCGCCAGGTGGTCGGCGACGGCGAGCTCTTCCTGCTCAAGGTCGCGGGCGACTCGATGGTCGATGCCGCCATCTGCGACGGCGACTGGGTCGTGGTGCGCCGGCAGAACGTCGCCGAGCAGGGCGAGATCGTCGCGGCCATGATCGACGGCGAGGCCACGGTCAAGACGTTCAAGCAGACCGACGGCCACGTCTGGCTCATTCCGCAGAACGCGGCCTACGAGCCCATCCCCGGCGACGAGGCCCAGATCCTCGGCCGCATCGTCGCGGTGCTGCGCAGCCTCTGACATCCTGCCGGGTCGGCACCCCACGTACCGACCCGGCAGCAGGTCACAGCCCGAACCGCCGCTGGATCTCGCGCACACGCTCGGCCGAGGCGCGCAGGTCGCGCAACTCGCCGTCGGACAAGGGCACCTCGATCGTCTCGGTCGCGCCGCGCCGGTCCACGAGCGACGGCACCGAGAGACACACGTCGCTGATCCCGTAGTAGTCGTCCAGGTACGAGGACACGGGCAGCACTCGATGCTCGTCCTTGAGAACGGCCTCGATGATTCGTGTTCCCGCCAGCCCGATCGCATAGTTCGTGGCGCCCTTGCCCTCGATGATGCGGTAGGCCGATTGCACGACGTCGGCCGCGATACGAGACCGGAGCTCCTCGTCCAGCGCGGGCCTCCCGGCCAGCCCGCTCCACTCCAGCAGCGGCACACCGGCGATCGACGCCGAACTCCACAGCGCGATCTCCGAGTCGCCGTGCTCCCCGGCGATGTAGGCATGGACGTTGCCGACCGCCACCCCCGACTGCCGTGCGATCGCTTCACGCAGACGCGAGGTGTCCAGCACCGTGCCGCTCCCGAACACCCGCTCGCGCGGGAGCCCCGAGACCTTCTGCGCGGCATAGGTGACGACGTCGACGGGGTTGGTCACCATCACGAAGATCGCATCGGGCGCCACGTCGACGAGCGCGGGCACGATCTGTCGCGTCAGGCTGACGGTCGACTCCGCCAGGTCGAGGCGCGTCTGGCCGTGCTTCTGTTTCGCCCCCGCGGTCACGACGACGTCGGCTCCCTCGCACACCGCGACGTCGTCGGACCCGACGATCTCCGCCTGCGGGACGAACATCTGGCCGTGCTGGAGGTCGAGGACCTCGGCGTCGACCTTCGCCCTGTTCACATCCATCAGCGCGACGGTGCGCGCCGTTCCGCGGGCGAGCGCGGCGTAGGCGAGGGTCGTCCCGACCGCTCCCGCGCCGACAACGGCCAGTTTCGTGGTCCTGGCGAACGCATGATGCGCCGCGGTGACATCGCCGACAGCGGTCACGGTTCCTCCCGATGGGTAGCGGTGGGCGGCCCGCACGGCGCGCCCACCCACGAGTTCTACGCGTCCGCGTCCAGCCGGGCCAGCGCCGCTCGGACGAGCGCCGGGTCCGTCGTCGGCCAGAAGGCGGGCATCGAGCGCACCAGGAACGACGCGTACCGGGCGGTCGCCAGGCGCGGGTCCAGGACGGCGACGACGCCGCGATCCTCCGTCCCGCGGATCAGGCGCCCGGCACCCTGCGCGAGCAGCAGTGCGGCGTGCGCCGCCGACACGGCCATGAAACCGTTCCCGCCGGCCTGCTCGATCGCGCGGGCACGGGCCGCCTTCACCGGGTCGTCCGGCCGGGGGAACGGGATCCGGTCGATGAGGACGAGCTGGCACGACGGGCCGGGCACGTCCACCCCCTGCCACAGCGACAGCGTGCCGAACAGGCAGGCGGACGGGTCCTCGGCGAACTCGCGCACCAGGGTGGGAAGCTGATCGTCCCCCTGCGCCAGGATCGGCAGATCGAGCCGTTCCCGCATCGCCTCGGCCGCGGCCGTCGCCGCACGACGGGACGAGAACAGCCCGAGCGTGCGACCGCCCGCGGCGGTGACGAGGTCGGCGATCTCGTCGAGCTGCGCGTCCGTGGTGGGCTCCCGGCCGGGCGCGGGCAGGTGCCGGGCGATGTAGCAGATGCCCTGCTTGCCGTAGTCGAACGGGCTGCCGACATCGATCCCCTGCCACGCGGCGGCCTCGCCGTCGCCGTCCGTCGCGTCGCCGGCGTCGCCACCACGACCCGCCGCGGCACCCGGCCCGAGCCCGAACGTGCTCGCGATCGGCTCGAACGTGCCGCCCAGGGCCAGGGTCGCGGACGTGAGCACACCGGTCGCCGCGCCGAGCAGGTTCGTCCGGATCAGCCCCGCGACGTGGAGCGGGGCGGCGTGGAGCCGGGAGACCGACTCCCCGAACCCGCCCCAGGCGTTGTCCGGGCGCGTCAGCCACAGCACGTCCGCGGCCGTGTCGTCCGCCGCCATCCGCTCGGCCACCTCGAAGAGCTGCAGCATGGCGCCCTGAGCCATCTTGATCCCGGGGTCGCCGTCGTTCCCCGCGGCGCCCGGGCCCTTCTCCTGCTTGTCCGGCTTGAGCTCGCTGAGGACCGCGCGCGCCGCGTCACGCACCCCGCCCACGGCGTCGCGCAGCTCCCCCTCCAGCCCTCGCGGGAAGCGGTCGCCCGGCGTCGTGACAAGGAGCGTGCCGAGTCCGGTGCCGGCGTCCTCCAGGACGGTGGTGTCGGCGCCGCCGTGCCGGCGCGCCAGGCGGGCGGCGTGCTCGACCGACGCCGCCGAGAGCTCTACCGTGGCCGACGCCGTGACGCGGTCGACCAGCTCGTGCGCCTCGTCGACCACGACGACGTCGTGCTCCGGCAGCACGTTCGGGTTCCCGGAGGCCGCGATGCCGAGCATGGCGTGGTTCGTCACCACGACATCGGCGTCGCGGGCCGCCGCGCGGGCCTGGTCGGGGAAGCACTCCGCGAGCATCGGGCACTTGCTGCCGAGACATTCCAGGGCGGTCACCGACACCTGCCGCCACGCCTTGTCCGGTACGCCCGGCACCAGGTCGTCCCGGTCGCCGGTGTCCGTCTCCCCGGCCCAGGCGTGCAGACGGCGGACATGATCGGCGAGCGAGGCGGCGTCGTCGCGCCCCCGGCGACCCCGGGCCGGACCGCCCGCGCCGCCGCCGCGTGTGCTCGGCGGCTCGGGAGCCGCGTGATCCTCCGCGCCCGCCAGGTCGAACAACGTCGTGTCGTCACCGGGATAGCCGCCGCCGACCTTGTGCTTGCACAGGTAGTTGTGCCAGCCCTTGAGCAGGGCGATCCGCGGCGTCCGCGCCAGCCGCGGGGCCACGGTCTCGGCCACGAGCGGCAGGTCGCGCGTGATCACCTGCCGCTGCAGGGCCAGCGTGGCGGTGGAGACGACGACCCGGTCCCCGGACGACACCGCGTGCCGCACCGCCGGGACCAGGTAGCCGAGCGACTTCCCGGTGCCGGTGCCGGCCTGGACCAGCAGGTGCTCGCCGGACTCGATCGCCTCGGTCACGGCCCGGGCCATGTGGTGCTGTCCCTCGCGCCGACCGCCGCCGAGCGCACCGACGGCAAGGTCGAGAAGATCGTCGACCTCGGGAACGTCGGTACTGGTGGCGGGCGCGTCAGCGGGGATGGTCACGGCATCGATCGTACGACCAGCCACTGACAGTGGTCTCCCGGGCCCTCGGGACCGCTCCGAACGTCAGGACGCCGCGCGCGCCGCCCGGTGCAGTTCGGTGGCGAGCTGCTCGTCCACGCGCCCGCGCACCAGGGTGCCCGTGGCCACGTGCTCGGTGTGGTCGATGTCTCCGTGCTCGTGCACGCGGTGCACGAGGTCCCCGCGTGAGTACGGGATCACGACGTCGACCTCGACGCCGGGACGGGGCAGCTCGGCCGCGATGCGGGCGCGGAGCTCGGCGATCCCCTCGCCGGAGTGGGCGCTGACCACTGCCGTGTTCCGCTCGCGGCGCTGGATCCGCCCGACCACCTCGGGATCGGCGACGTCGGCCTTGTTCAGCACCACGATCTCGTGCACGTCACCGATCCCGGGGATCTCCGTGAGCACCTCGCGCACCGCGGCGATCTGGCCCTCGGGGTCGGGGTGGGAGGCGTCCACGACGTGCAGCAGCAGGTCGGCGTCGCCCACCTCCTCCAGCGTGGAGCGGAAGGCCTCCACGAGCTGGTGCGGCAGGTGCCGCACGAAGCCCACGGTGTCGGCCAGCGTGTAGACCCGGCCGTCCTCGGTCCGCGAGCGCCGCACGGTGGGGTCGAGGGTGGCGAACAGCGCGTTCTCCACGAGGACTCCGGTGCCGGTGAGGGCGTTGAGCAGGGACGACTTGCCGGCGTTGGTGTATCCGGCGATGGTCACGGCGGGGATGGCGTGACGCTTGCGATTCAGGCGCTTGGTCTCGCGGGCGGGCTTCATCGCGGCGATCTCGCGCCGCAGCTTGGCCATGCGGTTGCGGATGCGACGGCGGTCGAGCTCGATCTTGGTCTCGCCGGGTCCGCGCGAACCCATGCCGGCGCCGGCGCCGCCCACCTGGCCACCGGCCTGCCGGGACATCGACTCGCCCCAGCCGCGCAGGCGTGGCAGGAGGTACTCGAGCTGGGCGAGCTCGACCTGCGCCTTGCCCTCCTTGGACTTGGCGTGCTGGGCGAAGATGTCGAGGATGAGCGCCGTGCGGTCGACGACCTTGATCTTGATGACGTCCTCCAGCGCGCGGCGCTGGGAGGGCGCGAGCTCGCCGTCGACGACGACGGTGTCGGCGCCGACGTCGCGCACGATGTCGGCGAGTTCGGCCGCCTTGCCGGATCCGAGGTAGGTGCCGGGGTCGGGCTTCTGGCGGCGCTGCAGCAGGCCGTCGAGGACCTCGGAGCCCGCGGTCTCGGCGAGCGCGGCGAGTTCGCGCAGCGAGACCTCGGCCTCGCGCGACGCGGCCTCGCCGCCGGTGTGGAGGCCGACGAGGACCACCTTCTCCAGCCGCAGCTGCCGGTACTCGACCTCGGTGACGTCGTCGAGTTCCGTGGAGAGTCCGCGGACGCGGCGCAGCGCGCTGCGTTCCTCCAGGTCGAGCTGGTCGCCGTCGTGCGCGGCGTGGACGGTGTCGCCCTCGGAGCGCGCGGTCCCCGCCCGAGCGAGCACCCGCGCTACGACGTCGTTCGCGATCGCCTGGGCGCCTCGCGGGTCGTCCGGCTCGGTGGCCGGGGCGTCGGGTTCGGTCGGGACGTGGGTCATGTAGTGCCTTCCTCCGGGTGACGTCTGGTACAACAAGGATCCCACGGGTTCTCGTCCCGGTTCCATGGGAATTTAGGATCGGGGGGTGACCCAGGACGACGTCGGATCTCACGACCACTACTTCAGCGCGCGGCCGGCCTCGGCCGGGGATCTGCGCACCATCGCGGTCCGGATCGCGGGGCGGGAGGTCGAGGTGGACGTGGCGGCCGGCGTGTTCTCGCCGGGCGGTGTCGACAAGGGGACGCGGGTGCTGCTGCAGGAGGTCCCGCCGCTGCCGGACGGGGATCTGCTGGACCTGGGGTGCGGCTGGGGCCCGCTGAGCCTGACCATGGCGTCGGAGCGCCCGGACGCGCGCGTCTGGGCGGTGGACGTGAACGAACGCGCCCTGGACCTGGTGCGCCGCAACGCCGGGCGTCTCGGCCTGGACAACGTCCGCGCGGTCACGCCCGACGAGGTGCCCGACGACGTGCGGTTCTCCGCCGTGTGGTCCAACCCGCCGATCCGGGTCGGCAAGGCGGTGCTGCACGAGATCCTCGGCCGGTGGCTGCCCCGGCTGGCGCCGGGTGCGGAGGGCTGGCTGGTGGTGCAGAAGAACCTCGGCGCGGACTCGCTCGCCCGCTGGATCACGGACGAGCTGGGCCTCCCGGTGAGCAGGGAGGCGTCGTCGAAGGGGTTCCGGATCCTGCGGGTGTCGGCGGACCGCTGAGCCGGACGACGCCAGCGCGGGCGCGAACCCACCGCGCCGTCCGGGGTCAGATGTTCAGCGTGCCGGTGAACACGAGCTCGGCGGGTCCTGCGAGTTCGACGTGCCCGTCGCTCAGCGCACGTACCCGCACCTCGCCGCCGGGGATCTCGACGAACCAGGTGTCCGGCGCCCCGTCCCCCTGCCAGGCGCGCACGGCGAGCGCCGCGGCGCAGGCGCCGGTGCCGCAGGACTGCGTCTCCCCCACTCCGCGTTCGTGCACGCGCATGCGGACGCGGCCGGCGGGCTCGCCGCTCGGTGCCCGCTCGTCGCCGAGCGGCACGACGAGCTCGACGTTGGTGCCGTGGGGCGGGACGGACGCCACCTCGGGGGCCTCCGTCAGGTCGAGCTGTTCGAGTTCGCCGACGCTGGGCAGCGCGACGACGGTGTGCGGGTTGCCGAGGTCCACCGACAGCCCGGGGCGGGGGGCGCTCCAGCCGCGCACCAGGACCCCGGCGTCGTATCCGGCGTCGCGGGCGTCGGCGCCGCCGGGCAGGGACCAGGGGCCCATGTCCACGGCGTACCAGCCGTTCGGCTCCTTGCGCACCCGCTTCACGCCGGCGCGGGTGCCCAGCGCGAAGCCGGTGTGGGACGCGTCCTGCCCGCGGCCGCCGTCGGCCCCGAACGAGACGTAGCCGAGCCGCTCGGCGAAGGCCGCGAAGACGCGTACGCCGTTGCCGCACATCTCGGCGATCGAGCCGTCGGCGTTGCGATAGTCCATGAACCAGATCGCGGACGGGTCGTCGGCGAGGATCTCGTCCCCGATCGCGTCGCCGGATCCGGCGATCGAGGCCGTGGAGGTGAGCCGGATGACGCCGTCGGCCCCGACACCGCCGCGCCGGTCCGTCAGGCGCCGGACGAGGTCGCTGTCGAGATCGAGCTCGTCCTTCGGGTCGGCGACGAGGATGAAGTCGTTGTGTGTGCCGTGTCCCTTGGTGAACTCGATCTTCATGCGCCAAGACTACGGCGAACCGGACCCTCGTCGGGACGGGGCAGGGAGCCGGTGTCGGCGGCCGCGACGAGGGCGAGCACGTCGTCGAGCAGGGTGGGCGATCCGGCGTCCAGCCACCGTACGCGCGGGTCCCGGCCGAACCAGCCCATCTGCTTGCGGGCGAGCCGGCGGGTGTTCGCCGCGATCGCCGCCCGTGCCTCGTCCTCGCTGGTCTCGCCGCGGAACCACGCCAGGACCTCGGCGTATCCCACGGCGCGTGCCGCCGTGGTGCCGAGTCCGGGTCCCGTACCGCCCTGCCCGGGCGACGCGAGGCGCCGTACCTCGTCGGCCAGGCCCGCCTCCCACATGCGCGCCACGCGCGCCTCGACACGGGCGTCCAGGGTGGCGCGGTCGCAGTCGAGGCCGATCTGTACCGCCGGCCGGACGTACTCCTGGCGTGGCAGGTTCGCCGTGTACGGCGCGCCGGTGATCTCGATGACCTCCAGCGCGCGCACGATCCGGCGGGTGTTCGCGGGCCCGATCGACTCGGCTGCGGCGGGATCCCGCCGCGCGAGCTCGGCGTGCAGGGCGCGGCGACCCTCACGCTCGGCACGTTCCTCGAGCCGGGCGCGGATCGCGGGGTCGGTGCCAGGGAAGTTCATCTCGTCGAGCAGGGCCCGCACGTACAGGCCGCTCCCGCCGACGACGACGGCCCGGGCGCCGCGAGCGCCGATCGCGTCCAGATCCGCGCGGGCGGCGGTCTGGTAGCGCGCCACCGACGAGTCCTCGTGCGGGTCGAGCACGTCGAGCTGGTGGTGCGCGATCCCGCGCCGTTCGCCCTGGGGAACCTTCGCCGTGCCGATGTCCATGCCGCGGTAGAGCTGGTAGGCGTCGGCGTTGACGATCTCGGCGGGCGCCCGGCCGGCGGCGCGGGGGGCGCCGGGACCGAGCGCCTCGGCGAGATCCAGCGCCAGGTCCGACTTCCCGGTGGCGGTGGGCCCCACGACGGCGACGACGATCACGTCCGCGACTCTATCGGCGCGGCGGCGAGTCGGCCTCAGCCGGCCGTGCAGGTGGTCAGGCGGTAGTCCGGGGGGAGGTGGTCGTGATCCTGCGGAAAGGTCCGGGTCTCGCGGGTCCACCCGTCCGCTCCCGCGGCGGCGAGCACGGCCGCGACGCCCGGCGCGGGCTCATCCTCGATCCAGGGCGCCGCAGCTGCGCCGGGCGGTCCCCCGGCGGCGACGACGAGGGTGCCGCCGGCAGCGAGGTGCGCGGCCACGGCGGCACCCGGATCCGGCGCGTCTCCGTGGACGACGCCGGATCCGGTGGCGTGCGTCTCGTCGGCGGGGTGCGGAGCCGGCTCGGCGAGCACCTCGAGGGCGAGGACACCGGCCGCCCGCTGCCCCAGGGCCATGCCGAGGCAGAACAGCGCCACCGAGGCGGCGGTCCCGGCCGGTGGCCTGGCGTGGTGGGCCGCCCAGGGGGCCGGTACGTCGTCGGGCAGCATGGCGTCCGCGATCCCGGCGGCGGCGAGCGAGGGCCGGAGCGCCCGCGGCCCGCGGGCCGGGCCCGGACCGGGGGCGAGCACCAGGGGCGGCCCCGTCTCGGCCAGGCCCGCGAGGGCCGCGCAGGCGGCGAGCCGCACCTGGGTCAGGGGGTCGGCGGCGCCCGCGGCCCCCGGGATGAGCAGGGCCGTCGCGGGCAGGATCACGGCTCGGGTGGGCACCTGGTTCACGGTAGTCGAACGATTGGTCGAGACGATTCCATGAGAAGACTTTCTCGATTCCATGGGTGTTGCCCGGCGAGCGCGGGTACTGTGGTTCGGTGAGGTTCTTCGGACCACGCCGCCGCGAGGCGGCGGAAGAAGGTGACCCGACCGGTCGCAGCACGCCCCGCACCGGGACGCCGGAGCTCTCCGACGGCGAGCTGCGGTCCCAGGTGGAAGGCGTTCTACTACGTGAGCTGACCGACGCTCTCGACGATCCAGCACGTGTCCCCGCCCCGCTCAGCCGGGAGCGGGTCACGGCCTGGCTCGCGGGCAGCGACTTCAGCTACTTCGTCGACTCCGAGGGCGACATCGGCGGGATGTGGCACGGCTGGCTGTTCCACTTCCTCGTCGTCGGTGAAGGATCCGAGGTGCTCCAGGTGCGGGGGCAGTGGCACCGCGACCTGAGCATCGAGCGCCTCGAGGAGATCCTCGAGATCTGCAACGACTGGAACGCCGAGTGGATTTGGCCCAAGGCGTACGTCTGCGTGCGTGACAACGGGGCCGTGCTGGTCTATGCGGAGGTCACGGTGGACCTGGAGCACGGTGTGTCCGACGAGCAGCTCGACCAGCTCCTGCAGTGCGGGCTCACGACCGGCTCCATGTTCTTCGAGCACCTCGACGAGGTGTATCCGGACCCGCTGAGGTCGGCACCGTGAAGCCCGGCAACGACCGGTTGAGCCCCCGGCGGGCGACACCCGGCTGGTTCGCACGGTTGTTCAATCCGCGCACCGGCGACGAGTCGGCCGACACGCACGACAGCGTCGACGACAACGTCGACGTCGAGCTGCCGCGCGCGCTGACGACCCAGCGGATCGCGGACGACCTCAGCCGGCGCGGCTACAAGTTCCGCATCGACAACGACGGCGACGTCACCGGCACGTGGGACGGCAACCGGTTCTGGTTCCTGCTGCTCGGTGAGCACGACGAGATCCTGCAGATCCGCGGCCGATGGGCGGGAAACCTCTCGGCGTCGTCGCGCCTCGGCGTGCTCCAGGCCACGAACGACTGGAACCGCGAACGGATCTGGCCCAAGGTCTACGCCCGCTCGGAGGCGTACGGGCTGACGCTCTACTCCGAGGTGTCCGTGGACTTCGAGCACGGCGCCACCGACGACCAGCTGGCGCAGACCGTGTCGTGCGGGCTGGTGACCGCCGCCCAGTTCTTCGCGTCGGTGGCGGCCCTCACGCCGCCGGAGATCAGCGACGACGCACGCTGATCGCGCCGTCAGCGCGGGCCGATGGTCGGCATCCCCAGGGTGACCGGGCCGTCCGGTGTCGGCGCGCCGTGGCCGTGGTGGTCGTCCCCGCCGCCGAGGCGCGCCTTCTCGCGCGCGGCCCAGGCGTCGCCCGAGCGCGTCCGGCGCACCGCGAAGCCCGCCGTCCCGCCGTCGGCGGTCCCGCCCTCGGCCGCGGAGTCCGCAATGAGGTGGTGCGGCGCCGCGTGGGTCACGGTCACGGTCACCATGTCGCCCGGGCGCGGGAGCCGGGGGTCGAGGTCCGCGGTGTCGGCCAGCCGCGGGTCGTCCAGCCCGGCCGGCTCCGACGGGAGCCCCGCCGAGGCGTGCCCCGCACCCGGGCCGTCGCCCGCCGCGGCGGTGCCGGGCAGGGCGAAGTGCACGAGCCGGTTGTCGGGCGCTCGGCCGCTGAGGCGGTGCGTCGCGCCGTCCTTCCGGCCCGCGCCCTCGGTGACCAGCACCTCGAGCGTGCGGCCGACCTGCGCCCGGGACTCCTCGGCGGAGATCCGCTCCTGCAGCGCGAGCAGGCGCTCGAACCGCTCCTGGACGATCTCCTTGGGCAGTTGTCCCTCCATCGTCGCGGCGGGGGTCCCGGGACGCTGCGAGTACTGGAACATGAACGCCGAACTGAACCGCGCCTCCTCGACGACGCGGAGCGTCTCGGCGAAGTCCTCCTCGGTCTCACCCGGGAAGCCGACGATGATGTCGGTGGTGATCGCGGCGTCCGGCATGGCGGCACGCACGCGGTCGAGGATCCCGAGGAACTTCGCGGACCGGTAGGACCGGCGCATGGCCCGCAGGACCCGGTCCGAGCCGGACTGCAGCGGCATGTGCAGCTGCGGCATGACGTTGGGCGTGGCGGCCATGGCCTCGATGACGTCGTCGGTGAAGGCCGCCGGGTGCGGGGAGGTGAACCGCACCCGCTCCAGCCCGTCGATCCCGCCGCAGGCGCGCAGCAGCTTCGCGAACGCCCCGCGGTCCCCGAACTCGACGCCGTAGGAGTTCACGTTCTGACCGAGCAGCGTCACCTCGACCGCGCCCGCGGCGACCAGCGCCTCGACCTCCGCGAGGATCTCGCCCGGACGGCGGTCGCGCTCCTTGCCCCGCAGGTGCGGCACGATGCAGAACGTGCACGTGTTGTTGCAGCCCACCGAGATCGACACCCAGCCCGCGTAGACGGACTCGCGGCGCGTCGGCAGCGTCGAGGGGAAGACCTGCAGCGACTCCGCGATCTCCACCTCCGCCTCCTCGTTGTGCCGCGCACGCTCCAGGAGCACCGGCAGGGCGTCGAGGTTGTGCGTGCCGAAGACGACGTCGACCCACGGCGCCTTCTCCACGATCGTGCCGCGATCCTTCTGCGCCAGGCACCCGCCGACGGCGATCTGCATCCCCGGGCGCCGCGACTTGATCCCCGCGAGCTGCCCCAGGTTCCCGTACAGGCGCGTCGCCGCGTTCTCTCGGACCGCGCAGGTGTTGATCACCACGACGTCGGCCCGGTTGTTCGCCTCGTCCTCGCTCGACGCGCGCGTGTAGCCGGCCTGCTCGAGCATGCCGGCCATGTGCTCGGAATCGTGCACGTTCATCTGACAGCCGAGGGTGCGGACCAGGTAGGTGCGCGGCTCGGGCCCGACGCCGGCTGCGGTGGCGTCGGGTGCGTCGGTGACCGTGGGATCGGGCGAGGTGGGAAGCGTCGGCGTGGACATCGCGCCAATTCTACGGTTCCCCACCGACATCGACGAAGGACGTGGCGCGGAACGCGGAGGAGTCGGCGACGCCGGGTCCAGGGACCCACGCCGACCAGCCCACAGCCCATAATCGGACATCTGTTACCGAACTGTTGTGTCCTCGTGACTCCGGCGTCCCGACGACGAAACACGCGATCGATTAGGTTCGTAGGATGGACACCGCGACCACTGACGACGCGCCCACGTCGCCCCGCGAGCCCGGCGTACCCCTCGTCGTGCTGAGCACCGTGAACAAGCACTTCGGCGCGCTGCACGTGCTGCAGAACATCGAGCTCACCGTGCACCACGGTGAGGTCGTCGTCGTGATCGGCCCGTCCGGCTCGGGCAAGTCGACGCTGTGCCGCGCGATCAACCGGCTGGAGACCATCGACGACGGCGAGATCACCGTCGACGGCATACCGCTGCCCGAGGAGGGCAAGGCCCTGGCGCACCTGCGAGCCGATGTCGGCATGGTGTTCCAGTCCTTCAACCTCTTCGCGCACAAGAGCGTGCTCGAGAACGTCACCCTCGGGCCGCGCAAGGTCCGCGGGACCCCCAAGGCGCAGGCCGACTCCGAGGCGATGGCGCTGCTGGAGCGGGTCGGCGTGGACTCGCAGGCCCACAAGATGCCGGCTCAGCTCTCCGGCGGACAGCAGCAGCGTGTGGCGATCGCCCGCGCGCTCGCCATGCAGCCGAAGGTCATGCTGTTCGACGAGCCGACGTCGGCCCTCGACCCCGAGATGGTCAACGAGGTCCTCGACGTCATGGTCTCCCTCGCCCGCGAGGGCATGACGATGGTCGTCGTGACCCACGAGATGGGCTTCGCCCGCAAGGCCGCCGACCGGGTGGTCTTCATGGCGGACGGTCAGATCGTGGAGGAGGCCGAGCCCGACGAGTTCTTCACGAACCCGCAGACCGACCGGGCGCGGGACTTCCTCTCGAAGATCCTGACGCACTGACCGAGCCTCACCACCTCCCGACACAGTTGACAGTCCGCATCATCGAAAGGGAACCCATGCGCAAGCACCTGACCGCGGTGGCACTGACCGCCGCATCCGCCCTCGCCCTGGCCGCCTGCGGCACGGCTGAGCCCGGCGATACCGGCGACGGCGGCGACGGCGACGGCGACGGCGGCGAGACGCTCGCCATCGGCATCAAGTACGACCAGCCCGGCCTCGGCCTCCAGCAGGGCGCCGACTACGTCGGGTTCGACGTCGACGTCGCGAAGTATGTCGCCGAGAAGCTCGGCTACAGCGAGGACCAGCTCGAGTTCAAGGAGGCCGTCTCCGCGAACCGCGAGACGATGCTCCAGAACGGCGACGTGGACATGATCTTCGCGACCTACTCGATCACGGACACGCGCAAGGAGGTCGTGGAGTTCGCGGGTCCGTACTTCGTGGCCGGTCAGGACCTCCTGGTCGCCGCCGACGACGACTCGATCACCGGCCCGGAGGACCTCGAGGGCAAGAACCTCTGCTCGGTCACCGGATCCACGTCGGCCGAGCGGATCAAGGAGGAGTACGCCGAGGGCGTCGAGCTCGTGGAGCGTCCCGGCTACTCCGAGTGCGTGTCCGCCCTGGCCTCCGGCGCCGTCGATGCCGCCACCACCGACGACATCATCCTCGCCGGCCTCGCCGCCGCGCAGGAGGACCCGACCACGTTCAAGGTGGTCGGCAACCCGTTCTCCGAGGAGAACTACGGCGTCGGCCTGCCGCAGGGCAGCACCGAGCTGTGCGAGGACATCAACGCCGCGATCACCGAGATGATCGAGGACGGCACCTGGGAGGAGCTCGTCGCCACGCACACCGACGGCACCGGGTACACGGCGAACGCGGCACTGAACCCGCCGGAGCCGGCCACCTGCGCCTGATCGTCCAGTAGTTTCCGGTTTGTCGGACGGCGGTCCGGGTGGCCCTGCGAGGCCACCCGGACCGCCGTCCGACGACGATCATCACGACCGAAAGGCAAGGTGTGGCTGACTATCTGTCCGGCCTCTGGACGGTGTTCGTGCAGTACGACGTCCTCGGTGCGTTCTGGGTCAACATCCAGCTGACCTTCTGGGCGGGCCTGATCGCACTCGTGCTCGGCACGGTGCTGGCCGTCATGCGGATCTCCCCGATCGCCAGCCTGCGGGTCGTGGGCACGGCCTACGTCAACATCCTCCGGAACACGCCGCTGACGATCATCATGACGTTCATGATCCTGGCGCTCGTGTTCCAGCTCGCGCTGCAGCTGTCGAGCAACCTCAGCGACAGCTACTTCCGGTTCGCGGTGCTGGGCCTGGCCGTCTACCACGCCGCATTCGTGTGTGAGGCGATCCGCTCGGGTGTGAACACCGTGCCGATCGGGCAGGCGGAGGCAGCCCGGGCGATC
The DNA here is from genome assembly GCF_054782975.1 of Myceligenerans halotolerans. Taxonomy (NCBI): domain Bacteria; kingdom Bacillati; phylum Actinomycetota; class Actinomycetes; order Micrococcales; family Promicromonosporaceae; genus Myceligenerans; species Myceligenerans halotolerans. The sequence goes on along the minus strand of NZ_BAAGRL010000002.1, from coordinate 112,662 downwards.
GGGCTGCCGTTCATGGACTCCGCGCGGCTCGTGATCCTGCCGCAGGCGTTCCGTGGTGCGATCACACCGCTCGGCAGCACTCTCATCGCCCTCATGAAGAACTCGACCGTGGCAGCCGCGGCCAGTGTGAGCACGGAGACGGCCTCGACGATGAAGGTCGCGATCGAGTTCAACCCCAACTACCTGATGGAGATCTTCGGCTTGTTCGCCATCGGATGGCTCATCCTCGTCATCCCGGTCGGTCTGCTGACCACCTGGCTTTCCCGGCGTTTGGCGGTGCGGCGATGAGTACCTCCGTCCTCTTCGATGCTCCGGGGCCGCGCGCGCGTGCGCTGATGGTCCTGCTCAACATCCTCGGCGCGATCGCCGTGGTTGCCGTGCTCGGCTGGGTCGTCTACCTGCTGCAGCTCAAGGACCAGTGGTCGTGGACGCTCTGGGGTCCCGTGTTCACCGGCGACTTCTGGATCTATTACGTCTGGCCGGGCCTGCAGAACACACTCCGGTCCGCCCTGTTCGCGACCGTGGGAGCTGTCGTGTTCGGAGTCATCTTCGGCATGGGACGCCTCGCGCGGAACCGCTTGGTACGAGGAGCCTCCGGGGCCGTCGTGGAGTTCTTCCGCGCGATGCCGGTCCTGCTGCTGATGATCTTCCTCAATCTGTTCTTCGCACGCCTCATGCCGCAGGTCGATGACCGCCCCTTCCTCGCGGTCGTGGTGGCGTTGATCCTCTACAACGGCTCGGTCATCGCGGAACTCGTACGATCCGGCGTGCTGAACCTGCCACGTGGTCAGGGCGAGGCAGGACTCTCCATCGGCCTGACGCCAGGACAGACTTTGCGTTCCGTCCAGTTGCCACAGGCCCTCGTCGCAATGCTGCCGGCGCTGCTGTCGCAGCTGGTGGTTGTCCTCAAGGACTCGGCGCTGGGACAGATCATCGCCTACCCGGAACTGCTGCGTTCCGTCCAGAGGTTTGCGTCGGCCAACAACAACCCCCTTCAGGCTCTCCTCGTCGCGGCGACCCTGTTCATCATCCTCAACTGGCTGCTGACGGTGCTGGCCAACCGGCTCTCGCGACGGCTGTCGAGTCGCGGGCGGCCCACGATGGCGCCGGCCGCCGCATTGGGAGCGGCCGCCACGGGTGCCGCTTCGATGGGTGGCGGAGCAGGTGGCGGCGAGGACGACGGGGGCGGCGGGTCTACCTGAGGCCGGCCCGCGACGTGCGAGTCACCTGGCCGCGAAGTGTGCGGCAAGGCACGAGACCGGGCCGTCGTAGGTCCTGGTGTGAGTGATCGGCAGACGAGCTGCCGATCACTCACACATCTGCCGACCGTGCGTCACCAGCCGTGCTCGCGTCGCCAGCGTGACTCAGTCCGCGTACGGGAGGTCGTCGGTCTCCTCGCCGTCCGCCGCGAGGGCGTCCCGGACCAGCTCGAACGCGAGGCCGGGCGCGTAACCCTTGCGGGCCAGTGAGCCCACGGCGCGACGCACGCGCACGTCGCGCTCCTTGCCGCGGGTCTTCGCGACCAGTTTCTCGGCGAGGCGTGTACCGGCGGCGCGCTCGTCGTCGGGGTCGATCTGGTCGAGCGCCTCGGTGGCGGTCTCCTCGTCGATGCCCCGGCGCCGCAGCTCCGCCGAGATGGCCCGGCGGGCGAGGCCCCGCTCGCCGAGCCGGGTGCGGACGATCGTGCCGGCGTACGAGGCGTCGTCGACGAGGCCGACCTCGTCGAAGCGGTCCAGGAGCGGGATCACCACCGACTCCGGGTATCCCTTGCGGGCAAGCGCCTGCTCCAGCTCGTGACGCGACTTCTGCGAGGCCGTCAGGATCCGGAGCAGCGCCTCACGCGCCGCGTCGAAGGCTTCCTCGGGCGTGATCTCACCGTCGTCGAGACGCTCCGCGACGGACTTCCGCGGTGCCCGGCTCCGACGCTTCCCCACGCCGGAACCGGGCGCCTGACCACGGTACTGCACCGTCAGAACGGCGCCTTCGCGGCGGCGGTCTCGGCAGCGGAATCGGCTGTCTCGGGGCCGTCCGCCTCCTTGGCCTTGGTGCTACGGCTCCGCGTCGCCTTGGTCGCCGTCGCGGTCCTGGACGCGGACTTGGCCGTCGTCTTCGCACCCGTCTTGGCCGTGGCTGCCGCGCGGCCCGAGGAAGAGGCCGCGGCAACCGTCCCCGAGGCGCTCGCACCACCCTTGTCCTTTGCGTCGCCACTACCGGCGGTGCCTTCGGCGGGCGCATCGATCCGCGGACCGATACCGAGACTCTCCTTGATGCGCTTCTCCAGCTCGGCCGCGAGGTCCGGGTTGTCGCGGAGGAACGACCGCGCGTTCTCCTTGCCCTGGCCCAGCTGGTCGCCCTCGTACGTGAACCACGAGCCGGACTTGCGCACGAACCCGTGGTCCACGCCCATGTCGATGAGGCTGCCCTCGCGGGAGATGCCGACGCCGTAGAGGATGTCGAACTCGGCCTGCTTGAAGGGCGGGGCCATCTTGTTCTTGACGACCTTCACGCGGGTGCGGTTGCCGACCGGTTCCGTGCCCTCCTTCAGGGTCTCGATCCGGCGGATGTCCAGGCGGACCGAGGCGTAGAACTTCAGCGCTTTACCACCGGTGGTCGTCTCGGGCGAGCCGAAGAAGACACCGATCTTCTCGCGCAGCTGGTTGATGAAGATCGCCGTCGTACCGGACGAGCTGAGGGCGCCCGTGATCTTGCGGAGCGCCTGGGACATGAGGCGGGCCTGGAGGCCGACGTGGCTGTCGCCCATCTCGCCCTCGATCTCGGCCTTCGGGGTCAGCGCCGCGACGGAGTCGATGACGATGATGTCCAGGGCGCCGGAACGGATCAGCATGTCCGCGATCTCCAGCGCCTGCTCGCCCGTGTCCGGCTGCGAGACGAGGAGCGCGTCCGTGTCGACGCCGAGCTTCTTCGCGTAGTCGGGGTCCAGGGCGTGCTCGGCGTCGACGAAGGCGGCGATCCCGCCGGCCCGCTGCGCGTTGGCGACGGCGTGGAGCGCGATCGTCGTCTTACCCGACGACTCGGGTCCGTACACCTCGACGACGCGGCCGCGGGGCAGGCCACCGATCCCGAGCGCCACGTCCAGCGCGATGGATCCGGTGGGAACGACCTCGACGGGGGCGCGGGTCTCGTCCCCGAGGCGCATGACCGAGCCCTTGCCGAAGCTGCGGTCGATCTGGGCGAGAGCTGCCTCAAGGGCCTTCTCGCGGTCTGCCGGTGCTGGCATGTGTCCACCTTCTGATCTCGGGGCGCCCTGTGCGCCGATCCGGATGGGTCCTCCGGGCTGTACCCGGGACGTCAGAAGCGACGGTACGCGGACCCACTGACACGAACGCCTTCTCCGGCCCCTGCCTGTCGACAAGGTTCCGAAATCCGTGCCTGTGGTCAGAGTCTAGACGAACGCCTGTTCGATGCAATGCCGACACACCGGCACGAGAAGGAGATCGCGATCGCCTATCGCTGGGGCGGGGCCTGCCGGTGGTCGTCGGCTCCCCAGCGCTCGGGCTCGGGCACGTCGAGCGCGTCGCACAGCGCGTGCCAGACGTCGCGCGGCTCGAACCCCGCCGTGAGCGCGTCCTGGGCCGTCTGGTTCCCCAGCTTCGGCAGCACCTGCTCCCGCACCAGGACACGCCCGTACGCCGAGCCGAAGACCTCGTCCACCAACCGCTGGAAATCACTGTGCCGCACCGGCTCAGCCTACGGTCTCAGGCCTGTTCCGCGCGGACCGCCGGTGCCCGCTCGCGCCCGCGCCCCGTCGATGGCCGGCGCCCCGGCCCGCCCCCGGCGCCGCATCCCTCGTCGATGTCAGTGTCCCGGACCACAATGGCCGCATGACCGATCCACTTCCCGCGTTCGGGCCCGCCACCCGGGCGTGGTTCACCGGCGCCTTCGAGCAGCCGACCACCGCGCAGTCCGGCGCGTGGGACGCCGTCGCGCGCGGTGAGCATGCGCTCGTCGTCGCGCCGACCGGATCGGGCAAGACGCTCGCCGCGTTCCTCTGGGCGATCGACCGTCTCATGACGTCGGACCCGCCCGAGGACCCGGCCCGCCGCTGCCGCGTCCTGTACGTCTCGCCGCTCAAGGCGCTTGCCGCCGACGTCGAGCGCAACCTGCGCTCGCCGCTCGCCGGCATCCGGCAGGCCGCCGTCCGCGAGCGCCTCGAGGTGCACGACGTCGCGGTCGGTGTGCGGACGGGCGACACGCCGCAGGCGGAGCGCCGGGCGTTCGCGACGCGTCCGCCGGATGTCCTCATCACGACGCCGGAGTCGTTGTTCCTGGTGCTCACGTCGCAGGCCCGGGCGGGTCTCGCGGGCGTGGAGACGGTGATCCTGGACGAGATCCATGCGGTGGCAGGGACCAAGCGCGGTGCCCATCTCGCCCTCAGCCTGGAGCGCCTGGACGAGCTGCTGGAGCGGCCCGCCCAGCGGATCGGGCTGTCGGCGACGGTCCGGCCGGTGGACGCGGTCGCGCGGTTCCTGGCAGGTGGACGGGACGACGGCGGTGCCCGGGCGGTGTCCGTGGTGCAGCCGTCGGTGGTCAAGAAGTGGGACATCGACGTCGTCGTCCCGGTGCCGGATCTGACGGATCTGGACGCGGTCGGTACGCCGGGTCTGGATGTGGTCGGTGCGGATACCGTCGGTGCGGCCGCGATCGATGGTGACGCGGTCGGCGGGAACGCCGCGGGCGCGCTCTCGCCGGGTCCGGGCGATGTTGATCTGACGGGGGCGGCCACGCGGCCCCTGCGTCGCGCCTCGGTGTGGCCGCATGTCGAGGAGCGTGTCGTGGATCTTGTCGCGGGTCACACGTCGACGCTGGTGTTCACGAATTCGCGGCGGGGTGCCGAGCGGCTGACCGCCCGGATGAACGAGGTGTGGGTGCAGCGCCAGGGCGCCGGTCTCGCCGATCCGTCGGGGACCTGGGCTGCCGCCGTGCCGGGCCAGTCGGGGACGGCGGCGGGGGTGGCCGGTCGCGCGGCGCGCGCCGGCGATGCGCACGGGCCGGCCGAACCGGACGGGGGCGCGCCCGGGCGGGGGATGCCCGAGGCCACGCCCGGGACGCCGGAGGAGGTCTCGGTGATCGCGCGGGCTCACCACGGTTCGATGAGCCGGAACGAGCGCACGCAGACGGAGTCGGAGCTGAAGGGGGGTCTGCTGCCGGCGGTGGTCGCCACGAGTTCCCTGGAGCTCGGTATCGACATGGGTGCGGTCGACCTGGTGGTGCAGGTGGGGTCGCCGCCGTCGGTGGCGAGCGGGCTGCAGCGCATCGGCCGTGCGGGGCATCAGGTGGGTGCCGTGTCGAAGGGCGTGATCTTCCCGATGTTCCGCGGCGATCTGGTGCCGTCGACGGTGATCGCGCAGCGCATGCGTCAGGGCGAGATCGAGCATCTCCATGTGCCGGCCAATCCGCTCGACGTCCTGGCGCAGCAGGTGGTGGCCATGCTCGCCGTGGACGACTGGTATGCCGAGGAGCTGCTCGCCGTCGTGCGTCGTGCCGCGCCGTACGCCGGCCTGGGTGACGCCACGTGGCGTGCCGTGCTGGACATGCTGGCGGGACGGTACCCGAGCGAGGACTTCGCCGAGTTGCGCGCCCGCATCGTCTGGGACCGCGCCACGGGCCTGCTGCGGGGCCGGCGCGGGGCACTGCTCCTGGCGGCGACCAGCGGGGGAACGATCCCGGACCGGGGCCAGTACGGCGTCTTCCTCGTCACCGACGACGCCGGTGGCGCCTCCGACGGGACGGCGCGCGGCGGAAAGCGCGTGGGTGAGCTCGACGAGGAGATGGTGTACGAGTCGCGGGTCGGTGACACGTTCACGCTCGGGTCGAGCACCTGGCGCATCGAGGACATCACGCCGGACCGCGTCCTCGTCTCCCCCGCTCCGGGGCTGCCGGGCCGTCTCCCGTTCTGGAAGGGTGACACCCCCGGGCGTCCCGCCGAGCTCGGTCGCGCGGTCGGCGCGTTCGTGCGGCAGGCCGATGCCGCGCTGGCCGCCGATCCCGCCGGTGGCCGCGGCCGTCTGCAGGATGCCGGCCTCGATCCGTGGGCCGCGGACAACCTGGCCACCTACCTCGTCCAGCAGCGCGAGGCCACGGGCCGCGTGCCCGACGACCGGACGGTCGTCGTCGAGCGCTTCCGTGACGAGCTCGGCGACTGGCGGGTGGTGATCCACTCCCCGTTCGGTGCGCGCGTGCACGCGCCGTGGTCGCTCGTGGTCGCGGCGCGGCTGCGCGCCCGGTTCGGCGTCGACGTGGCGGCGATGCACTCCGACGACGGCATCGTGCTCCGCCTGCCGGACGGCAGCGGTTCCTGGGAGTCGTGGGACGGCGAGCCCGGAGCGGATGTCGCTCGCGGCGCGGCGGACGACGCGCCGTGGGCCGGTGCCGGACCCGGCCGTGACGGGTCGGTCCCGGGCCTCTCCTCCCGGCACCCGGGCGACGGGGGCGTCGCCCTCGAGGACCTCCTCATCGAACCGGACGAGGTGTTCGGCGCCGTGCGCGACGAGCTCGGGTCGTCCGTGATGTTCGCGGCCCGGTTCCGGGAGGCAGCGGCCCGGGCCCTGCTCCTCCCCCGCCGCCGCCCGGGCAAGCGGCAGCCGCTGTGGCAGCAGCGTCAGCGGTCGGCCCAGCTGTTGCAGGTCGCGTCGGAGTTCCCGGAGTTCCCGATCGTGCTGGAGGCGGCGCGCGAGTGCCTGCAGGACGACTTCGACGTGGCCGCCCTCGTGGACCTGATGCGCGATACGGCCGCCGGGCGGATCCGCGTCGTGGAGACGACGACCGAGTCGCCGTCGCCGTTCGCGCAGGCGCTCCTGGTCGGATACACCGCCCAGTTCCTCTACGACGGCGACGCCCCGCTCGCCGAGCGCCGTGCGGCCGCGCTGTCGCTCGACCCGGATCTCCTGAGCGAACTGCTGGGCGAGCGGTCCGCCGATCTCGCCGACCTGCTCGACCCCGATGCGATCCAGCAGACGGAGGCCGAGCTGCAGGGCCTCGCCCCGGACCGGCAGGCCAGGGACGCCGAGGAGCTGTGGGATCTCCTGAGGCGCACCGGGCCGCATCCCGTCGCCGCTCTCGAGGAACGCACGATCACGGACCGTCGTCGCGACCTGCCGGAGTGGCTGGCGGGCCTCGAAAGTGCGCGCCGTGCCGTGCGTGTGCGTCTCGCCGGCGGGACCTCCGGATCGGGCACCGAGCACTGGGCGGTCATCGAGGACTCGGGCCGCCTGCGCGACGCGCTCGGCGTCGCGCTGCCCACGGGCATCCCGGAGACGTTCACCGAACCGGTCGCCGACCCGCTCGGTGACCTGGTGCGCCGCCACGCCCGCACCCACGGGCCCTTCACCACGCACGACGTCGCCGCCCGGCTCGGCGTCGGTCCGGCCGTCGCCGCCGAGACCCTGACCCGCCTCGAGGCGGCCGGGCACGTGGTCCGCGGCCGGCTCCTGCCCGACACGCTCGGCGGCACCGGCGACGAGTGGTGCGATCCGGGAGTCCTGCGCGTGCTGCGCCGCCGGTCGCTGGCCGCGCTGCGGGCGGAGGTCGAACCCGTGGAGCCGGCATCGCTCGGCGTGTTCCTGCCGGCCTGGCAGGGTGTCGGCTCCGCCGACCTCCGGGGTGCCGACGGGCTGCTGCAGGTGGTCGAGCAGCTCGCGGGCGCGGCGGTCCCGGCGTCGGCCCTGGAGACGCTCGTGCTGCCCGCGCGCGTGCCGGACTACCGGCCCGCCCTGCTCGACGAGCTCACCGCCGCCGGGGAGGTGCTGTGGTGCGGCCACGGCCGGCTGCCCGGATCGGGCGGCGGGGACGGTCTCGTCTCCCTGCACCTGGCCGACGGCGCACCGCTCACTCTCCCGACGGCCGCGGCCATCGAGCCGGACGGGCCGCTGGACACCAGCCTGCACCGTGTGGTGCTCGACCTCCTGACCGGGTCGGGCGGCTACTTCCTCCCGCGGATCGCCGAGCTCGCCGACGCCGAACCCGCCGCCGTCCTGGAGTCGCTCTGGGACCTCGTGTGGGCCGGTCTGGTGACGAACGACGGGCTGGGCGCGCTCCGCGAGCATCTCGGCGGCGCCGGAGGCACCCACCGGGCGCCGCGGGGACCGAACCGCGCGCGCCCCGTCCGCCGCTCGCGGTTCGCGTTGCCCGCCCGCGGGATGTCTCCCGGCCGTCCCGCCTCGGCGCTCGCCGCCGCGCGGACCCCGCCCGGCGGTGGTGGCCGCTGGGCGGCACTCCCGCTGCGGGAGAAGGACCCGACGCTGCGGGCCCATGCGATGGCTCAGGTCCTGCTGGATCGTCACGGAGTCCTGACCCGGCCGGCCGCGGCCGCCGAGGGCGTGACGGGCGGCTACCGGGACGTGTACCGGGTGCTGTCCGAGATGGAGCAGCGCGGCGGCGTGCGCCGCGGGTACTTCGTGGAGCATCTCGGCGGATCGCAGTTCGCGCTCCCCGGCGCGGTGGACCGGCTGCGGCAGGACGCCCAGGATCGGGCCCGCCGCATCGAGAGCGCCAGGGCCCCGGCCGCCGTCGTGCTCGCCGCGACCGATCCGGCGAACCCGTACGGCGCGGCGCTGGCGTGGCCGGCCACGCCGGCCTCCGCGGAGGACACCCGCGGCGCGCATCGACCGGGCCGCAAGGCGGGGTCGCTCGTGGTGCTGGTGGAGGGGAGCCTGGTGCTGTACGTCGAGCGCGGCGGGCGCAGCATGCTCTCGTTCGACCGGGATCCGGCCCGGCTCGCCGCGGCGGCCGCGGAACTGGCCCGGGCGGCCGCGTCGGGCACGCTGGGCAGGCTCGTGGTGCAGCGGCTCGACGGCCTGAGCGCGGTACAGACCTCGGTGTCCGGGAACCCGGTCGCCGCGGCACTGACCGCTGCCGGTTTCGCGCTCACGCCACGCGGGTTGCGGGTGGCGCATGCCCGAGGGTGACGTCCTGCGCCTGACCGCCGAGCGCCTGGACGCCGCCCTGGCGGGTCACGTCCTGACCCGGGCCGAGCTGCGCTGGCCGAGCGCGGCCGCCGCGAACCTGGTCGGTGCCACCGTGCTCGGCACCGCCGCCTACGGCAAGCACCTCCTGACCCGGTTCGACGACGGCCGCACCCTGCACACGCATCTGCGCATGGAGGGGCGGTGGCGTGTCGATCGCACCGGCTCCCGGGGCGCGGCGGCCCGCAGCCCGCTGATCCGCGCCGTGCTGGCGACGCGGCACTGGACGTGCACCGGCTGGCAGCTCGGGATGCTCGACCTGCTCGCCACCCGCGACGAGCCGCGCGTCCTGGCCGGGCTCGGCCCGGACGTCCTCGCCGACGACTTCGCACCCGGCGCCCCCGGCTCGCGGCTGCCCGACGGCGTCACCCGGCTCACCCGCGACCCCGACCGCCCGCTGTGCGACGCCCTGCTCGATCAGCGCACCGTCGCCGGGCTCGGGACGATCTGGATGGCGGAGTCGCTCTTCGCCCGGCGCCTGCACCCGTGGGCCCCGGTGCGCGGCCTCGACGACGACGGCGCCGCTGTCCTCCTCCTGACCGCCCGCGAGCTCATGTGGCGCAGCATCCGGACCGCGCGCACGAACGGGCTGGGGGCCGTCGAGACCGCCGTGCACGGCCGCCTGGGACGGTCCTGCCGCCGCTGCCGGACGCCGATCGCCGTCGGGACGGCCAACCAGGCACCGTTCGAACGGCCCGTCTTCTGGTGCCCGACGTGCCAGGCCGAGACGTGATCGGCAGGGCATGAGGACGGGCGCCCCACCCGCAGGTGGTGCGCCCGTCGTGAAATCCGCAGACGACCGGTCCGGTCAGCCGACCGGCGCCAGGTCCTCGCGTGCGACGTCCCGCTTCGTCGCGGAGCGGTCGCATCGAGCCAGCATGCCCTGCATGAAGTCCGCAGGGATGGTGTCGGGGATCTGGGGGAGGATTCCTTCCGCGACCGCGACACGGTCGCTCACCTCGCGCAGGACGCGTGACAGCGGGACGTCCAGCGCGACGCAGATCGAGGCCAGAAGCTCGGACGACGCCTCCTTCTGACCACGTTCGACCTCGCTGAGGTAGCCGAGGGACACTCGTGCCGCCGAGGACACCTCTCGTAGGGTGCGCCCCTGAAGCTGACGCACATCTCTCAGCACGTCACCGATCTCTTGCCGCATTACGACCATCTCGCGCCCCCTTCCCGTGCCTGTCTCGTTCCCGGATGCGTCCGCCCCCGTGGCGCGGGAGACGATCGCACGTGCCTTTCGCGTGTGCCCGCCTCCTCCGGGGTTCGTCCTACGGTACCCCGTCGTCGGTGAGCCATGGCGTCGGGTCCGGCCCGTCGGCTTGTTCGCGATCACGCCCGGTCCAACGCCACTGGTCCGACTCTTGTTCCCGAAGGCCACTCCCGTCAAGTGTTTTGCAAGAATTGACCAAGAACTTTCACCCTTGGGCAACGGTTCACGACAAATCCGAGATGACCCCGAGGGCCAGTTCCAGCGCCCCCGACGTCGCTCCGGCGATGACGCCGGGCCGGGATCCGGGGAGGTCGATCCGTCGGACCTGGTCGGAGCCGGGCGCACAGACCGCGACGTAGACAAGGCCGGGTGCGTGGCCGTCCTGCGGGTCAGGTCCCGCCACGCCGGTCGTCGCGAGCCCGACGTCGGCCCCGGTCACCTTCCGTACGCCGGCGGCCATCTGCGACGCCACGTCCGGGTCAATCGCACCGCGCGTCGCCAGCAGTCCGTCGTCGACCCCGAGCAGCCGCGCCTTGAGGTCCGTCGCGTAGGCCACGATCCCGCCGCGCAGCACGGCGGACGCGCCCGGCACGGACACCAGGGCGGAGGTCACGCCGCCGCCGGTGAGCGACTCGGCGACGCCGAGCGTCCAGCCGCGACCGACGAGCTCCCCGATCAGGTCGCGGGCGAGTTCGGGGGCCCGCCGGGCGGCCTGGCCGGTCATGCCTGGGCCGAGGAGGCCCGCCTGGCCGACCGCCGGATCTTCCACCCCTGGTAGGCGTAGTCGAGGCCGGTCACCACGGTGACCACCACCGCGGCCGCCATGACGACCCAGGCGACCACCGTCAGCCACGGCAGGCCGGCGTGCGGGAGCAGGAACGCGGTGATCGCCACCGCCTGCAGCACCGTCTTGAGCTTGCCGCCGCGGGAGGCGGGCATCACCTCGTACTTCAGGAGTGCCATGCGCATCAGCGTGATGCCGAGCTCACGCACCAGGATCACCACGGGCACCCACCAGGGCAGCTCATCCAGCGGCCACCACAACAGGACCAGGGCAGCCCCGACGAGAAGCTTGTCCGCGATCGGGTCGAGGAGCTTGCCGAGGTCCGTGACCAGGCCGCGGGAGCGGGCCAGATAGCCGTCCACCTTGTCGGAGAGGGCGGCGACGACGAAGATGACCGTGGCCACCACGCGCCACGTGACGGACTCCCCGCCCTCGGCCAGGAGTGCCCATGCGAAGAACGGGACCATCGCGATGCGGACCATCGTGACGTAGTTCGCCACGTTCCAGGGCGACGGCGCGTCATTGACCATTGCTCCACCCTATCGGCCGGGCAGGGTGCTTCCCGAATCGCCGCCTCCCGACATCGCGGCCTCGTCCGGCGCGTCCGCCGGCCGGCACGTCCGGCCGGCCCGCGGTCAGCGTAGGTCGTTGCCGTCGACCATCACCGCACCGGACGCGTAGCCGGCCTCACCGTCGGGCCCGGCGCCGTCCGGCCCGCCGCTGTCGCCCTCGTCGACGGCGGAGCCGTCGGGCTCGTCCTGGTCGTAGAGCCGCGTCGACTCCCCCCGGATGAGCGCCAGCGCCGCGGGCAGGTCGTCCGCGGCGACGAGCACGTCGCGCGCCTTGGAACCCTCGGACGGCCCCACGATCTCCCTCGACTCCAGCAGGTCCATGAGGCGGCCCGCCTTGGCGAACCCGACGCGCAGCTTGCGCTGCAGCATCGACGTCGAGCCGAACTGGGTGGTCACCACGAGCTCGGCCGCCTGAAGCAGCAGGTCGAGGTCGTCGCCGATGTCCTCGTCGATCTGCTTCTTCGCGGCGGCCGGCACCGCGACGTCCTCCCGGTACACCGGTTTGAGCTGCGCCTTGACGTGCTCGGTGACCGCCTCCACCTCGGACTCGGTGACCCAGGCACCCTGCACGCGCATCGGCTTGGCGGCGCCCATCGGGAGGAAGAGCGCGTCGCCCTGCCCGATGAGCTTCTCGGCGCCGGGCTGGTCGAGCACGACGCGGGAGTCGGCCAGCGACGACGTCGCGAAGGCGAGCCGGGACGGGACGTTCGCCTTGATCAGACCGGTGACGACGTCGACCGACGGGCGCTGCGTGGCCAGCACCAGGTGGATGCCGGCCGCGCGGGCCAGCTGCGTGATCCGCTGGATCGACGCCTCGACGTCCCGCGGCGCGACCATCATGAGGTCCGCGAGCTCGTCCACCACGACCAGCAGGTACGGGTACGGCGCGATCTTGCGCTCCGAGCCGGGCAGCGGCTTGACCTTCCCGACCCGCACGGCGGCGTTGAAGTCGTCGACGTGCTTGTACCCGAACTCGGCCAGGTCGTCGTAGCGGGAGTCCATCTCCCGCACCACCCACTCCAGGGCCTCGGCGGCCTTCTTGGGACTGGTGATGATGGGCGTGATGAGGTGCGGGATGCCCTCGTACATGGTCAGTTCCACGCGCTTCGGGTCGACGAGCACGAGCCGGACCTGCTCCGGCGTGGCGCGCATGAGCACCGAGGTGATCATCGAGTTGATGAAGCTCGACTTGCCCGCGCCCGTGGCACCGGCCACGAGGATGTGCGGCATCTTCGCGAGGTTCGCCACGACGTAGCCGCCCTCGACGTCCTTCCCGACGCCCATCACCATCGGGTGCTCGACGCGGCGGGCGGCCGAGGACCGCAGCACGTCGCCCAGCACGACGGTCTCGCGGTCGGCGTTCGGGATCTCGATGCCGATCGCCGACTTCCCCGGGATCGGCGCCAGGATCCGCACGTCCGCGCTGGCCACGGCGTACGCGATGTTGTTCGCGAGGGATGTGATCCGCTCGACCTTGGTCTTCTGTCCCACCTCCACCTCGTACCGGGTGACGGTCGGCCCGCGGGTGAAGCCGGTGACCTGGGCGTCCACGCCGAACTGCTCGAATACCCCGGTGAGCGACTCGACCACCCGGTCGTTCGCCGCGGACCTGGTCTTGTGCGGCGGCCCCTCCACGAGCAGCGACTCGTCGGGAAGGAGGTAGACCATGTCGCCGTCGAACATGGGCTGCTCGCCCCGCGGCATCGGGTCCGGCGTGGCGGGAGGTTTCGGCGATGCCTTCTTCCCGGGCCCCGGGGACCTCTCGTCGAGGAGCCCGGGGCCGATCGCCGGGGCGCCCTTGCCGCCCTTGGCCTCGCCCGTCGGGATCCGCTGGGTGGTGAGCTTGTCCGGACGCGTGGGGGCCCCGGGCGCTTCCGCGCCGTCGGCCGGCTCGAGGTAGGCCGCCTTCTCGAAGGCCTCGTCGCCGACGTACCCCTTGACCCCCTTGCGCTTGCGACGCCTGCCGGCGGGCGATCCGGTGCGCGACGACGTGCCGTCGCCGGGTTCGGCGCCGTCGGCGTCCTCGGGCCGGTGGTTGCCCGTGAGCCGGTCGTAGACCCCCAGAAGCCGGGCCGGGATGCGATGGACGGGAGTGGCCGTGACGATCAGCAGGCCGAAGAACGTGGCGAGCGCGTAGAGCGGCACGGCGAACCACTGGGTCAGGCCGGTGACGACGGGGGTGGCGAAGAGGTAGCCGACCACGCCGCCGGCGTCCTGGACCGGCCCGAAACCGTCGGCCGGCGAAGGCAGTCCCGCGCTGATGTGCACCAGGGCGCACACCGACGCGACGATGAAGCTCAGCCCGATCGTGACCCGGCCGTTCGCCCGCGCCCGCTCGGGATGCCGCATGATCCGTACCGCGATCCAGAGCAGGAGGACCGGCAGCGCGACGCCCGCGAGGCCGAAGGTGCCCGCCACGACCGCGTGCACGCCGTCGCCGAACGCGCCGTCGATCCCCCACCACTCCCGGGCGGCGACGACGACGGCGAGCGCGAGCAGGAAGAAGCCGACGCCGTCCGCCCGGTGGTCCGGTTCGGGGGCCGCGCCGGCCTTCGGCACCGCCCCCTTCGAAGCGGCCCCCTTCGCCGCGCTGGTCCCGCTCGCCTTGCTCACGTCGTCCTCTCCGTCACCGGGTTCCCTGCCCTGGTCTCGCGGCCCGACCGCCCGCGTGGCGCCGCCGACGGCGTGCGCCATCCCCATCCAGGTGCCGCGCGCCGCGCGGACCGGCCAGGACTGCGCCACCCCGGCCTTGGCGGGCTTCCCGCGCACCGCGCTCGCGCCCTTGGCCTGACGGGGCTGGGGAGCGCGCTTGCGCGGGGTGGACTTCCGGGACTTACCGCTCCGGCTGCCGCCCGCGGTGGTTCGGGTCGCCATGATGCTGCCCACGGTAACGAGACAGACCGACACACCCACGCACCTGACCCGGTGTGTCCGGTTCCTGCGGCGCTCGGGCGGTGCCCGGCCCGGTCAGGAGAGGAACATCCCCACCGCCAGCGTGGCCACTCCCGCGCCCAGGAACGCCGCGCCGGCGGGAAACAGGACCTTGAAGCCGTTCGGCTCGGTACGGCCCGCCCCCATGGCGCTGAAGAAGAACCCGCCCGGCAGAAGGATCGCCGCCACGAGCACGCCCGTGGCGCCGAGCCAGTGCCAGAAGCCGGTGAGCGCCGTCGCCGCCTCGGCGAGGACGACGCACAGGAGGCCGAGGGTCACCAGCACGCCCGCATGGGCATGCCCCGCACGGAAGAACGACTTCTGGAAATCGGTGGCCGGTACGCGCCCGGTACGGACCTTGAGCAGGAATAATCCACCGGATTCGATGCCGACCACGGTCAGCAGGACGATCGCGGCGGTGATACGCGCGCCGTCGGACAGTTCGAGCATGGGTACTTCCCCTCACGTGTGGGACATCTGCTCCCGCGGGCCGGCGTCGTCCATCGGCCCGCTTCTGTAACACTGTTATAAAACACCGTTCGCAAACGCGAGTCAAGGCTTCTACACTCTGGACATGGCTCGGCCCCGCACGCACGACGACACTCTGCGCCTCCGCCTGCTCGAGGTCGCCTCCCGGACGACGTCCGAGCGGGGCGAGGCGGGAGTCACGGTGCGCTCGGTCGCCGCCGAGGCGGGCACCAGCCCGTCCGCCGTCTACGCGCTGTTCGGGTCGCGCGAGAAGCTCCTCGCCGCCGTGACCGACGAGGGTTTCCGCCGCTTCGCCGAGCATCTCGCGGCCGTGCCGCGCACCGACTCCCCGCGCGAGGACCTGCGCGCCCTCGGCATGGCCTACCGCGCCTCCGCGCTGGCGGACCCGCACTTCTACCGGGTCATGTTCGACCAGGTCGCCGAGCCGGTACGCGACGACGCGACAGGCTCCGTGCCGCCCGTCGGCCCCGGCCTCGGAGGCACTCCCTCCACGAGGCGTGACACGTTCGGCGTCCTGCGCGACGCCGTCGCGCGCGCCATCACCCACGCGCCCGCCGAACGCGTCGAGACCGTGGCCCTCGGCCTGTGGGGCCTGGTCCACGGTCTCGTCTCCCTGGAGCTCGCCGGCCGGCTCGACGACGACGCCGAGACCCGCGAACGCCACTACGCCGAGGCCCTGGGCGCCCTGGGCCCGCTGCTGATGACGGACTGACCGCACACGGCGACCACCACGAACGACGGAACCCGTCGGCCCGGAACAGCAAACGGGCGGTCGGTCCATCGGACCGACCGCCCGCCACGAGTCCCGCGACTACGCCTCCACGACCACCGGGACGATCATCGGCTTGCGGCGCAGCTTGGTGGCCACGAAGCGGCCCACCGTGCGGCGCACGATCTGCTGGAGCTGGTGCGTGTCGGTCGCGCCGCCCGCGACCGCCGTCTCCAGCGCGTTGGTGATCTCGGGCAGGACGCTGTCGAACACGGCGAGGTCCTCCGCCATGCCCCGCGCCAGGATCTGCGGCCCGGCGAGCACCTTCCCGGTCGCGGTGTCGATCGCGGCGTAGACGGAGACGAAGCCCTCCTCGGCCAGGGTGCGGCGGTCCTTGAGCTCGGCGTCACCGATCTCGCCCACCGACGAACCGTCCACGAAGACGTACCCGCACGGCACGGCCCCCACGACGGACGCCCTGCCGTCCACGAGGTCGACGACGACGCCGTCCTCCGCCAGCACCACGCGGTCGGCGGGGACACCGGTCTTGACCGCGATGGACCCGTTCGCCACGAGGTGCCGCACCTCGCCGTGCACGGGCATGACGTTGCGCGGCCTGATGATGTTGTAGCAGTACATGAGCTCGCCGGCGCTCGCGTGCCCCGACACGTGGACCTTGGCGTTCGCCGAGTGGACCACGCGCGCTCCGAGCCGGGTGAGGCCGTTGATGACGCGGAACACCGCGTTCTCGTTGCCCGGGATCAGGGACGAGGCGAGGATGACCGTGTCGCCGCTGTTCACCTGGACGCGGTGGTCGCCGTTCGCCATGCGGCTCAGCGCCGCCATCGGCTCGCCCTGCGATCCGGTCGACATGTAGACGATCTTGTCGTCCGGCAGGCTGTCCGCCTTCTTCACGTCGATGAGGACGCCGGGCGGCACGTCGAGGTAGCCGAGCTCCGAGGCGATGCCCATGTTGCGCACCATCGAGCGGCCCACGAAGGCGACCTTCCGCCCGTGCGTGTGCGCGGCGTTCAGCACCTGCTGCACGCGGTGCACGTGCGAGGCGAACGACGCCACGATGATCCGCTTGTCCGCCTGCGCGAACACGCCGTCGAGCACCGGGCCGATCTCGACCTCGGGCGTGACGAAGCCCGGCACCTCGGCGTTCGTGGAGTCGACCATGAACAGGTCGACGCCCTTCTCCCCCAGCCGCGCGAAGGCGCGCAGGTCGGTGACGCGCCCGTCCATCGGGAGCTGGTCCATCTTGAAGTCGCCGGTGTGCAGGACGGTCCCCGCTCCGGTGGTCACGGCGACGGCCAGCGAGTCGGGGATCGAGTGGTTCGTCGCGACGAACTCGCACTCGAAGACGCCGAGCTTCACCGTGTCGCCCTCGGCGACCAGCCGGGTGACCGGCTTGATGCGGTGCTCCTTGAGCTTCGCCTCGATGAACCCGAGCGTCAGCTTCGAACCGACGAGCGGGATGTCACGGCGCAGCCGCAGCAGATAGGGCACGGCACCGATGTGGTCCTCGTGCCCGTGGGTCAGCACGATCGCCTCGATGTCGTCGAGACGGTCGGCGATGTACTCGAAGTCCGGCAGGATCAGGTCCACGCCGGGCTGGTTGTCCTCGGGGAAGAGGACGCCGCAGTCGATGACGAGCAGGCGCCCGTCGTACTCGAGGACGGCCATGTTCCGGCCCACCTCTCCGAGACCGCCGAGGGCGACGATACGGAGCCCGCCCTTCGGCAGCTCGGGGGGCAGGGGTAGTTCAGGATGTGGGTGACTCAAAGGGCCTCCAGGCCTCGTTCTGACAATGTCTCAAGTCTTTATCCGGGGGTGGCGATCGCGGGATGTCCCACGATGGCCGTCGCCTCTTCCGGCAGCTCCGGCGGCGACATCGGTGTCGTGCTCTGCGGGAGCAGCCCCACGGCGGTCAGGACCGCGCGGAGCGTCGCCACCTCGTGGTCGCTCGCGGCGACGTTCGGCAGCCGCAGCGTGCGGTGCTCCAGCACGCCTTGTGCCTGCAGCGCGGCCTTGGCCATCACCGCCTGGGCGCCGGCACCGTTGAGGGCGCCGACCACGGGCATCACCCGGCGGAACGCGGCCAGCGCCCCGGCGTGGTCCCCGGCGTCCCACCGGCGGACCACATCGGCGTACTGGGCGCTCACGACATGTGCCGACACGGACACGAGGCCCGCCCCGCCCACGCTGAGGAACGGCAGGAGCAGCCCGTCGTCGCCCGAGTACCAGGCGAGGCCGGTCGCCTCGATCAGCTGTGCCGCGGACCAGACGTCGCCGGTCGCGTCCTTGTTGGCGATGATCTGCGGGTGCTCCGCGATCCGCACGAAGGTCTCCGGCGCGATCCGCACGCCGGCGCGCCCCGGGATGTCATAGAGCATCACGGGCAGCTCGGTCGCGTCGGCCACGGCGGTGAAATGCCGGAGCAGGCCCTCCTGCGTGGGCCGTGAATAGTAGGGGGACACGACCAGCAGGCCGTCCGCGCCGGCCTCGGCGGCCTGCTCGGCCATCCGGATCGCGTGGGCGGTGTCGTTCGAGCCCGCACCCGACAGGACGGCGGCGCGGTCCCCGACGGCCTCGGCCACGGCCGCCACGAGCTCCGCCTTCTCGGGGGCATGCGTCACCGGAGCCTCGCCGGTGGTGCCCGACAGGACCAGGCCGTCGCTGCCGTCGTCGACCAGTTTCTTCGCCAGCTTCACCGAGGCCTTGAGGTCGATCGCGCCGTCCGGCGTCATCGGAGTGACCATTGCGGTAAGGAGGGCGCCGAACGGGCGCTCCGTCGTGCTGGGAAGAACCATGAGGATACCGTACCGTCCGGACCCCCGTGTCTGCGCCTTCGCCGCCGTCGGCGCCCTCCCCGGGCCCACCCCGCGGGCCCCGTCCCCGTGCCCGCCCGCACCGCGTCGTCAGCGTTCCACGAGCACCCCGTCCGGATCCGCCCACACCGTCGCGCCCGGCCGGAAGACGACCCCGCCGATCTCCACGGGCTCGTCGATGACGCCCGCGCCCGCCTTCGCGGACTTGCGCGGGTTCGTGCCCAGCGCCTTCAGCCCGAGCCCCAGGCCCGCGATCGCGACGGAGTCCCGGATCGCGCCGTGCACGATCGCCCCGGCCCAGCCGTTCTCCACCGCCGACGCCGCGATGAGGTCCCCCATCAGCGCGGACCGCAGCGAGCCGCCGCCGTCGACCACGAGGACCGCGCCCTCGCCGGGGGTCGCGCACACCGCCTTGACGAGGGCGTTGTCCTCGAAGCACCGGATCGTGCGCACCGGTCCGGAGAACTCGGCGACACCACCGAGGTCGCGCAGCTGGAGCGGGAGCGAGGCGAGTTCCTCGCCCCGTTCGTCGTACAGGTCTGCCGTGGCCACCATCTGATCCTCCGTCTCACAATTCTGTCGGCGATCACGATACTCAGGCTCGCAAGCGGGATGTGACATAGGGTTCCCCGCATGACGCTGTTCCGCGATCTCGCCGACGTCTCCGTCCGGCCCGCCGTGCCGGGAGACGAGGCGGCCGTGACTGCGATCCAGCTCGGGGCGTGGCGTGCCACCCACGACGCCACCCTCGGCGAGGGTGTGATGGAACGCCTCGACACCGAGCTGATGCGGGAACGATGGAAGGCCGCGATCGAGACGGCGCCCGGACCGGGCTTCGCGGTACTGGTCGCGCTCGACGGCCCCCACCTCGTCGGATTCGCCGCCGTCACCCCGGGACAGCTCATGTCGCTGGAGGTGGAGCCCGACCGTCGCCGGGCCGGGCACGGCTCGCGCCTGCTCGCGGCCGCCATCGACCGGCTGCGGACCGACGGCGCGCAGGAGGTCACCACGTGGGTGCTCGACGGCGACACCGCGCGCGAGCAGTTCCTCGCCGACTGCGGGCTCGGCCCCGACGGTGTCGAGCGAACCCTCGCGACCGGCCCCCGGGACGTCGTCGAACGCCGGTGGAGCGCCGCGATCTGACGGGCACGGCCCGGCGGCACCGCCGTGGCGCGCACCGCGAACCCGAAGGTTCACCGGCACGTGACACCCCCGTGACATGGCGTTGCCACCATCACGGGCATGGGGATCGTGACGGAATACTTCGCGGCGGCGACCGACGAGGTCGCGGTCGAGGCGCTGCGCATCCCCGGCGGGCCCTCCGCTCCCGAGGGCGGGAGCCCGCCGCGGTTCGACTCCGTCACGCTGCCGTCGGTGGATCCGTTCATCATGCTCGCGGGGCTGGCGCAGGCGTTGTCGGGCCGGCCCTACGGCGAGGTCACCGCCCACCCCCGCCACGGCTCGCTCGTCGGCAGCAGCGGTGACGAGGGCCCGTGGATCGTGACGGTCACGGACGACCTCGCGAAGGATCTCGCCTCCGTGTCCCCCGCCCGGCTCGCCCGCGCGGTCAAGGACTGGGTGCGCGAGTCCGAGCCGCCGGTCCCCGCGCACCGGCTGACGTCGGCCGTGCTGCTGCTCGCGGAACTCGCGACCCGCGCAGTCGCCGACGGCCGCGGCCTCTACTGCTGGACGTCCCTGGGCGGCGAGCCGTAGATACCGACGGCTCTGCGCAGGGTCGCCCGCGCGCGACGGCGGTCGCCGGCCGCGTCGTAGGCGAAGGCCAGGTGGTACCAGACGCGCCAGTCGTCCGGCCGCGCCTCCGCCGCCGCACGCCGGTCCGCGAAGGCCTCGTCCGCCGCCGCGCGGTCGATCCGGCCGCCGGCGGAGCGCGGCAGGTCGTCGACGGGCAGGTCCCCGGCCGCGGCCAGCGCGTCGGCCATGGCCTGCACACGCGCGGCCAGCCAGAACTCCCGCACGATGAACGCCAGCACCAGCAGCGGCAGCACGAGGACCGCCACGCCGATGCCGATCAGGAGGGGCTCGCCGGTGCCGATCATCGCCAGCCCGCGCCCGGCCACCGCCCACACGTACAGGGCGAGCAGCGCCGTGACGGCGAGCGCCCCGAGCAGTCCCCGCGGCAGGCGCCGGCGCCGCCCCCCGGGCGCGGGCCGGTCCGCGTCACTCATGCCAGGTCCAGCACGTGTTCGAGGCCCACGGTCAGTCCCGGGCGGTCCACCACGGCCCGCACGGCCACGAGCACGCCCGGCATGAACGACGAGCGGTCGAACGAGTCCTGCCGGATGACGAGCTGCTCGCCGGGGTTCCCCAGGAGGATCTCCTCGTGGGCCACGAGGCCGCGCAGCCGCACGGCGTGCACGCGGACGCCGTCGACGTCGGCCCCGCGGGCCTCCCATCCGGTCTCGGTCGCGTCCGGGGAGGCGGGCAGGCCGGCGTCCGCGCGGGCCGCGGAGATCGCGGCGGCCGTGTGCCGGGCCGTGCCCGACGGCGCGTCCACCTTGTCCGGGTGGTGCAGCTCGATGACCTCGGCCGACTCGAAGTACCGGGCGGCCCTCGCCGCGAACGTCATCGCCAGCACGGCCGACAGGCCGAAGTTCGGCGCGATGAGCACGCCCAGGCCGCCGTCGGACCGGGCCGCGTTGAGGCGGTCGAGGTGCTCGGTGACGCGTCCGCGCGACGCGTCGTCCCAGCCCGTCGTACCGACGACGGCGTGCGCGCCGGCGTCGAGCACGGCGTGCACGTTCGCCTCGGCGGCCGTGGGCACCGTGAAGTCGACGACGACGTCCGCCCCGGACAGCGACTCGCCCGTGATCGGGTCGTCCTTGTCCAGCCGTGCGACGAGCGTCATCCCGTCGGCCGCCTCGACGGCGGCGCAGGTCTGCGTCCCCATCCGCCCGGCCGCCCCGAGCACGGCCACCTTGATGTCAGCCAATCTCATCAACCTTTCTCCTCAACGGCCGCCGAGGCCGAGTCACGCCGCGAACGGTCCCACACGGACCACCGAACGCGGGCGGGACGCCAGATCCTGGGCCAGGGCCCGCACGTCGGCGAGCGTGACCGCGCGGATCCGGTCCAGGCTCTCCTCCAGCGAGTAGAGCTCGCCGTACACGAGCTCGGCCCGGCCCAGGCGGCTCATCCTGGACCCGGAGTCCTCCAGCCCGAGCACGAGCGACCCGCGCAGCTGCCCCGCCGAACGGGTCAGTTCCGCCTCGGTGATGCCGCCGTCGGCCAGCCGTTCCAGCTCGTGGACCAGCAGTTCCTCGACCTGCTCGGCCTTCGCCGGAGCGCAGCCCGCGTACAGGCCGAACGTCCCGAGCCCGCCGTGCCCGGCCGCGAAGGAGTAGGTCGTGTAGGCGAGGCCGCGCTTCTCGCGGATCTCCTGGAACAGCCGTGACGACATGCCGCCGCCCAGTGCCGCGTTCATGACCGAGAGCGCGTAGCGGCGGTCGTCGGTCGCGGCCAGCCCCGTACCGCCCACGATGATGTTCGCCTGTTCCACCGGTCGTCGGACGGTCCTCGTGGTGCCGCGGGTGGGGATGCCCTCGGTCTGGGGCGTGGCGTCGCGCCGCATCCGTGGCGCGATCGCCTCCTCCAGCGTCCAGCCGCCGGCGGTCAGGGCGTGGGCCACCAGGTCGCACAGCTCGTCGTGGTCGACGCCGCCGGCGGCCGCGACGACCAGCGTGCCCGGCTCGTAGTGGGTGCGGTAGTGGTCCCAGACGGCGTCGCGGGGCACCGCGCCGATGGTGTCGGCCGTGCCGCCGATCGGCCGGCCCAGCGGGTGCGACCCGAGCACGGCGGCCGAGAACTCCTCGTGCACCACGTCCGCGGGGTCGTCGTCGGTCATGGCGAGCTCCTCGAGGATCACGCCACGCTCGGTCTCCAGTTCCTTCGCGTCCAGGCGGGCGCTGGTCACCATGTCGCCGATGACGTCGACCGCCATGGGGAGGTCGGCGTCGAGCACGCGCGCGTAGTAGCACGTGTGCTCCTTGCCGGTGGCGGCGTTGGCCTCCCCGCCGACGGCGTCGAACGCCTCGGCGATGTCGAGGGCGCTGCGCCGCTGGGTCCCCTTGAACAGCAGGTGTTCCAGGAAGTGCGTCGACCCGAAGTGCCCGTCGGTCTCGTCCCGGGAGCCGACGCCGACCCACGCGCCCACCGTCACCGAGCGCAGGCCCGGCATGTGCTCGGTGATGACACGAACGCCGCCGGGCAGGACGCTGCGACGGATGGTCGCGCCGTCCTGCCCGGCGGTCAGGTCGGCACCGGGCTCACCCGCGGCTGCGAGCGGCAGGTGCCAGACCATCTCAGGCTTCCGCGCCGGCGGATGCCGTCTCGGACGCCCCGGAGTCCGCGGAATCCTCGGGCGCCTCGCCCTCCTCCGTCACCGCGACCAGCGAGAGCTTGCCCCGCGGGTCGATCTCGCCGATCTCGACCTGGACCTTCTGGCCGATGGAGAGGACGTCGTCGACGTTCTCGATGCGCTTGCCGCCCACGAGCTTGCGGATCTGGCTGATGTGCAGCAGCCCGTCCTTGCCCGGGGACAGCGAGATGAAGGCGCCGAACGACGTCGTCTTGACGACCGTGCCGACGAACCGCTCACCCACCTCGGGGACGTGCGGGTTGGCGATCGCGTTGATCGCCGCGCGGGCGGCCTCGGCCGAGGGGCCGTCGACCGCGCCGATGTAGACGGTACCGTCGTCCTCGATGGTGATGTCGGCGCCCGTCTCCTCCTGGATCTGGTTGATCATCTTGCCCTTGGGGCCGATGACCTCGCCGATCTTGTCGGTCGGCACCGTGATCGCGATGACGCGCGGTGCGTTCGGGGACATCTCGTCCGGCGTGTCGATGGCCTCGGCGATGACGTCGAGGATCGTGAGACGGGCGTCGCGCGCCTGCCCCAGCGCCGCGGCGAGCACCGAGGCCGGGATGCCGTCCAGCTTGGTGTCGAGCTGGATGGCGGTGACGAAGTCCGCCGTGCCGGCGACCTTGAAGTCCATGTCGCCGAACGCGTCCTCGGCACCCAGGATGTCCGTCATCGCCGCGTAGCGGGTCTCGCCGTCGACCGTGTCGGACACGAGGCCCATCGCGATGCCCGCGACCGGGGCCTTCAGCGGCACGCCGGCGTTGAGCATCGAGAGCGTGCTCGCGCACACCGAGCCCATCGACGTCGAACCGTTGGACCCGAGCGCCTCGGAGACCTGGCGGATGGCGTACGGGAACTCCTCGCGGCTCGGCAGCACCGGCACGAGGGCACGCTCGGCGAGCGCGCCGTGACCGATCTCGCGGCGCTTCGGGCTGCCCACGCGGCCCGTCTCACCGGTCGAGTACGGCGGGAAGTTGTAGTTGTGCATGTAGCGCTTGCGGGTCACCGGACCGAGCGAGTCGATCTGCTGCTCCATGCGCAGCATGTTCAGCGTGGTGACGCCCAGGATCTGGGTCTCGCCGCGCTCGAACAGCGCGGAGCCGTGCACGCGCGGCAGCACCTCGACCTCGGCCGACAGGGTGCGGATGTCCGCGAGCCCGCGGCCGTCGATGCGGACGCCGTCGGTGAGCACGCGCCGGCGCACGAGCGCCTTCTGCAGCGACCGGTACGCGGCCGACAGCTCCTTGTCGCGGCCTTCGAAGGCCGCGCCCTCGCCCGCGAGGTCGGCCACGAGGCCCGCCTTGATCTCGTCGAGACGGTTCTCGCGGTCCTGCTTGTCGGCAATGGCCAGAGCCTCGCGGAGCGGCTCGGTGACCGCGCCCTCGACCGCGGCGTACACGTCGTCCTGGTAGTCCGGGAAGAGCGGGAACTCCTGCGTCTCCTTGGCGGACTGCGCGGCCAGCGCGGACTGCGCCTCGCACAGCGCCTTGATGAACGGCTTGGCCGCCTCGATGCCCTCGGCCACGACCTCCTCGGTCGGGACCGTGGCGCCCTCGTTCCGCATGAGCTTGAGCGCGTCGTCGGTGGCCTCGGCCTCGATCATGGCGATCGCGACGTCGTCACCCACGGCCCGGCCGGCCACGACCATGTCGAAGACCGCGCGCTCCTTGTCGGAGTGCTTCGGGAACGCGACCCACTGACCGTCGATCAGCGAGACGCGCACCGCCCCGGCAGGGCCGGAGAACGGCAGGCCGGACAGCTGCGTCGAGGCCGACGCGGCGTTCATGGCGAGCACGTCGTACGCGTCGTCCGGGTGCTGCGCCATGACGGTGATGACGATCTGCACCTCGTTGCGCAGGCCCTTGACGAACAGGGGGCGCAGCGGGCGGTCGGTGAGGCGGCAGGTCAGGATCGCCTCGGTCGACGGCCGGCCCTCACGGCGGAAGAACGAGCCGGGGATGCGGCCCGCGGCGTACATGCGCTCCTCGACGTCCACCGTGAGCGGGAAGAAGTCGAACTGGTCCTTGGGGTGCTTCCCGACCGCGGTGGTCGACAGCAGCATGGTCTCGCCGTCGAGGTACGCGGCGACGGAGCCGGCGGCCTGCTTGGCCAGGCGGCCCGTCTCGAAGCGGATGGTGCGGGTGCCGAAGCGACCGTTGTCGATCACGGCCTCGGCGAACTGGATCTCGGGACCCTCCACGGGTGCCCTCCTTTTCGGATGGGCGCCGCGCACCCCGTAACGGTCATCGATCGAGACCCACCGAACCGTGTTCGGGAGGCCACTACCGAGGACCGGACGCGGGCTGCGCCGGCGCGCTGTGTGGTTGTACTTACATCTCACCAGACCAGCCCGGCCCCTGCAGGAGGGACCGGGCTGGTCTCGAAGACTGGTTCAGCGGCGCAGACCGAGGCGCTCGATCAGCGAGCGGTAGCGGTTCACGTCGATCCGCTGGAGGTAACCCAGCAGGCGACGGCGCTGGCCCACGAGGAGCAGCAGCCCACGACGGCTGTGGTGGTCACCCTTGTGGGACTTGAGGTGCTCGGTGAGGTCCTTGATGCGCTGCGTCAGCAGGGCGATCTGCACCTCCGGGGAGCCGGTGTCGGTCGGCGTCTTCCCGTACTCGGCGACGATCTGCTGCTTCGTGGCGGTGTCGAGCGGCATGGCTCTCCTTCGTGTCGTTGCGCGGTGCTCCCGGACTGATTCACGGGGGCGCTCTGTATCCGCGGCCGTCCTGACGGCCCTCCTACCTTACCTGCTGCACGACGTCGGTCGTGGTACCGCGGGCTGTGACGTTACCGTCGTCAGAGGGCCGGCGAGCCGGGCCGCGCACCGGCAGCGGCACGGCCGCGCGCGACGGAACCCGCGACGGCGGACAGCACGGCGCGGACGGTCTCCCGCGGAAGGGTCACGAGCGCGCGGTCGAGCGTCCCCGCGCGGAGCCCGCCGTCGGCCGCCGCGGACACGACGAGCGCCCGCGCCTCGTCCTTGCCCAGCGCCCCGCCCTCGGCCCGGGCGGCCTTGACCAGGGCATCCCGCCAGGCGTTCGCGAGCCTCCGGGAGGCACCCCCGAGCATCAGGCGGCGCGCGACGGCGACCGGGTCCTGTCCCCACCCGCCGGGAGCGTCGTCCTGGCCGGGCTCGCCCGGCCGGCCGCCCCGCACGATCCCGCCGTCCGGACGGGACGGGACGGGATACCTGCCTGACGGGCCGGCTTCCCCGACCGCGTCCGCGACGAGGATCGCGTGCTTCGAGTCGGGCGTGCTGCGGCGGAACGTGAGCACCCATTTCCCGGCGAGGTCGTCTCGCAGCATGTCCTGGGCGGCCTGGCTGGTGATATCCGGATGGTTGTTCGGGACCGCGACCGCGACGCGCCGGGCGCTGACGCCGAGCAGGACGCGGAAGAGCCAGGTGCCCGGATCGTCCGACAGGTCAGCCGCGAGCGCCGACGCCCTCGCGTTCCTGATCGAGGTCTGGGCGGATCCGTCGAGGAGCGCCTCCAGCGGCAGTTCCGTGGCTTCGGGGCGGGCGCCGTCGTGGGTCGCGTCGTGGGTCGCGTCGTCGGTGGCGCCGGGGTCGTGCGGGATGAGCGCCGTCGCGGTGACGGGGAGTCCGTCGGGTCCGCGCGCGCCCGCGAGGACGGCGTCGTGCACGGGCGCGCTCCCGGTGCCGGTGCCGGCCTCGAGGGACTGCGTGCCGTGCGTGTAGATGTTCACGGCGTTGGTGGTGACCCGATCGAGCGAGCGCCAGGTGCGCGCCGTGGGCCGGCACACGTACAGGTCGCTGGCGCTCCCCACGGCCTGCGCGCCGGTGTACCGGTTGAAGTGCGGCAGGATCGCCTCGTAGACGAGCGAGAGCTCGCCGATCGCCTGCTGCACGTTGAACCCGAGGCCCGGGTGGTGCGTGCCATACCCGTACGCCAGCAGCAGGCGCCCGTTGTCGCGGTCGCGGAGCCCTTGCAGGCCGCGCGCGAGGAACAGCCGGACGCCGTCGGGGGTGTAGGGCGGATCGGTGAAGACGAGGTCGGCGGTGCCGCGCGCGGCCTCGGGGAGCCCGGTCCGGAGGTCGCCGTACGCGGTCTCGATGTCCAGCCCGCGCTCCGCGGCGACGCGGTCGACGTAGGTGAGCAGGTCCTCGTCGATGTCGACGACGACCGCGCGCGCGGCCGGGTTACGCAGGCACGTGACGATCGAGGTGAGGTCGTGGTCGCCGACGCACAGGAGCGTGGCGCCGGCGAGGTCGTAGGTGCCGTCCATCCAGAGGGCGCGCCGGACGGTGGTCTCCGGCGTCGCGGGCACGTGGTCGAGGGCCTTTTTGGGGCGAGGGGCCGCCGCGACGATCCGCTCCATGTCGCGCAGCAGACCCGCCGCGGCCGGGAGCCGGTCGTCCGCCGGCATCCCGAGGGCGGTGGCCGCGAGGTGCCCGGCGCCGGCCAGTTCGCGGTAGTCCTCCGCGTGTTCCGGGCGGATCCGGAGGTGGTCGCCCTCGGCGAGCAGGTCGGCGCCGAGGGCGGCGACGATCTGTTCCACCAGCCGGCGCGGCAGCGCGGTGGCCCGGACGACGTCGGCGAGCGTGGTGCCGTCGCTCAGCATCGCGACGGCCTCCCGGTGCCCGCGCCCGTAGGCCCCGAAGGCGTCCACGAGTTCCCGGACCTCGTGGATCGGAGGCCGGACCTCGACGAGGCCTGGGGACTCAGCGGCCGGAGATTGCGATGCCATACGGGCAACCTACGTCACGCACGCACGGTGCACCGACGACCGCCTGTTGACTCTGGTTCAGCAGGGCCTCGCACCCCCTTTGAGCATGCTATGGGTCTGCGAGGCCCTACTGAACAGGAGTCAGCTCCGGCTCCGGGCGATGGTCGCGAGCGCCAGGGCCGCGAGGACGTACTGCGCCAGGACCGCCACCGGATCCGGGCCGGAGACGAGGATCCATGCGAGCGGGAGCAAGCCGAGGATCGCGAGGTCGAGACCGGTGGTCGCGTGGATCGCCTGCCCGGTCGAGAACGCGCCCATGGGGGTGGCGACCATGGGCAGGTCCCACCGGACCACACCTCGGTAGGCGTGCCGTACGGCGGCGGCCCCGAGGACGACGGCGATCGCGGGGACCGCGACAAGCACGCCTCCGGCACTCGCCGCCACTCCCACCGCCGTCATCGCCGTAGCCGTGACGGCCGCCGCGGCACCCAACGTCGGCCAGACCGCCCGGACGGGGCGGACGGCGCGTCCCCCCAGAGGGACCAGAGCGTCGAGGCGAGGGTTCTCCCCCGCCGCGCGGGCACCCGGGGCGCAGGCCCGGGCCGCGGAAAGTCCGGCGGCGAGCACCAGTGGCCAGAGCCCGATACCGCCCGAGATCACGGGGACCTGGGCCAGGAAGGCCCCGACCAGCGTGATCGACACGAGGGCAACGAGCGCGCGGCCTCCGCGGACGATCATCAGGGCGTCGGCGACGAGCACCGCGGAGGCTGGACCGCGGGCGATTCCGGTCATGCGGGTGAGGGTGCGCCGTGTCCGCGCCGCCCCCGCCCACGCCAGGCCGACAGCTCCGGAGTCCGCGCTGAGCGCCGCGACCTGTGCCTGCTGGAGCGCGGCGGCCCAGGCGCGCAGGTCGCCCGCCCGGAGCCGGTCGAGGCCGCGTACCCAGAGCCGGAGCCCGGCCGCACCCACGACGGCCAGTGCGACCGACGCCCACCATGGCGCCACCCACGCGGGAATCCCCGGCGCCCAGGTCGCCAGGGCCACACCGGCGACCGGTACGAGCATCAGAAGGATGTCGGCGACCCGCGCGGCCACCCGGCGGGCCGCGCGCGATCCGTGGGTCTGCAGCACGCCGGCCACCCCCACGACGGCGAGCCCGAGAGTCCCGCCGAAGGCGGCCGTCGCCAGGACGCCCAGGATTCCGAGGCCGCCGAGGACGCCGCCGGCCACCCCCGAGACGAGGCCGCCCCCCAGGGCGAGCGACGCGGCCCGGACGACCGACGGCGTCAGCATTCCGGCGCGGTCCGCCGGCGTGGGCAGCCACCAGCGCACACCGCCCGCCGGCATGGTCGCCGGCCCGAACCGCAGCGCCGCCCCCGCTCCCGAGAGGACGGCGAAACTCAGGACGATCACCTGGACAAGGCCTGGGCCCAGGCCCGTGACCATGACCGAGTCGGCACCCAGGACGGCGCCGCCCTGGACCACGACGCCCCAGAGGTAGAAGGCGACGAGGCCGCCGACCAGGACAGTCTCGGCCGTGTCGCCGACGACGTCGCGCGCGGTGCGTCCGGACCGGGCCGCACGGACCCGCGCGGTGAGCCAGCGGAGTCCGGCACCGGTCAGCAGGGCGTCGTCGACTACGACGGGGCGGGTGACCGTGACCCCGCCGCCCGGCTCGCGTGCCGAGTTCATCGCATCCCCGCCAGGGCCGACACCGCGGCGTCGGGTTCGAGGACCGTGGCGTCGCCGTCGGACACGTGGAGAGCCCGGGCACCAACGGCGGCGAGAAGGCGGTCGTCGTGCGTCGCGAAGAGGACGGCGGTGCCGGAGGCGGCCTCCGCGACGAGCATGTCGCCGAGGCGGGCGCGCATCGCGGTGTCGAGGCGCTGTTCCGGTTCGTCGAGGACGAGGAGGTCGCGCGGGCGGACGAACCCGCTCGCAAGGAGGAAGCGGCGGCGCTGGCCCGAAGAGAGCGCGTCCGGGCCGGCGTCGCGGCGGTCGGCGATCCCGAAGGCGCCGAGGGCCTCGTCAACGACGACGCCCGGGTCGCGCACGCCGTGACCGCGCGCACTCAGGACCAGGTGCTCGCGGACGGTGAGTCCGGGGAAGTACGCGTCGTCGTCCATCACACCGGCCACGCGGGTACGGAAGCTGCGCCGCCGCTCGTCGACGGGGCCGCCGAAGGCCCGCACCGCGCCCCGCAACGGCTCCTGGAGCCCCAGGACGGTACGCAGCAGCGTCGACTTGCCCACGCCGTTCGCGCCGATCACCGCGACGAGATCGCCGGGCCGCACCACGAGGTCCACCGGCGCGGCCACGGCGTTGCCGCCGTACCCGACGACGAGCCCTTCTAGTTCCAAGATCGGTGACACGGCTCCTCCAACGCGCGACGAGCGGCCGTCGTGCCCGTAGGACGCTTGGCGGCCCGTTTTCGGCCCACCCCGGCGACATTCTCGTCAGGATCGAAACGTCCCGGGCGCCCGCGGGCCGTACCGCCCGTCCTCAGCCGCGCCGGACCATCAGGAGGTCTCCCGGGGTGCAGTCGAGGGCGTCGCAGATCGCCGTCAGCGTGCTGAACCGGATCGCGCGGGCCCGGTCGTTCTTGAGGACGGACAGGTTCACCACCGTCACGCCGACGATCTCCGCGAGCCTCGTCAGGGTCATCCCCCGTTCCGCGAGGAGCTCGTCGAGGCGGCAGTGCACCCGCCCGGCGTCGTCCTCCGGAGGCATCAGACGAGGCCCTCGGTGTCGCGCTGGAGTCGTTCGCCCGCGTGGAACGCCGCGATCAGCGGCACGAGCCCCACGACGACGAGCAACGGCCAGAGCGGCAGGTCCATCTCGAACGCCAGGGTCCGGTCCGTCACCGCGGGATGGTCCAGCGCACCGGACTCGAGCGCGGCACCGAACAGAGCTGTCTGGCTCAGGAGGTTCATGGCCCACCCCACCAGCACGGCTATCGCGATACCCCCGATCAGCCAGGTGTTCCCGGGATGGAACGCCTGCCCCCGCCCGAGCCGCCGGGTCAGCAGGACCAGGCAGGCCGCGATCACCGCCAGGACCGCGCACAGGACGGCATGCTCGGCGACGTCGACCCCGTACGCCCAGGCGGGCATGTTGCCGACGAGGACATCGACACCGCCGATCACCCCGTCCGCCTCGGCGCCCTCGCCGAGAAGGCCGGCGAACTCCCCGAACGACTCCTCCCCCGAGGGGGGCGCCACGGGCACGGGCAGCGGCCCTCCGCGGATCGCCCTGCTGACGCTCACCACCACTCCGATCACCGCGAAGACCCCTGTCAGCCCCCCGAACACGATCATCGCCCACACGTCGCCCTTGCTCACCGTCACCAGGTCGCCACGCATCACTGAGCACCTCCTGCTCGAATCGCCATATCGATTTTCGATGTTATCGAAACACGATAAGCCAGCGAGGTCAAGCCCCCTGACCTGCGGCCGAGTAGCGCTCGAACGATCCTCGGAGCTTCGCCGGGCTCCGGGCCCCGCACCTGAGCGGATCGTCGCGCAGCGGTGCACGAGCGACAGGTGGCGGTCCTCGGCGCCCCGTGCGGCGGCGCGCACGCACCGCCGTGCCCGATTCCGCGATCCGGCCTGCGGCGTGGCAGGCTGGACCAGCGCGGCATCGGGCCGCGAACGCCGCGGCCGGAGGGCCGCGCGACCCTTCCGGCGCCGAAGGAGTATTCCGCGTGCAGGTGTGGACCGATCTGGAGCAGGTTCCCGCAGGTTTCGGGCCGTCCGTGGTGACGATCGGCAACTTCGACGGCATGCACCGCGGCCATCAGGCCGTGCTCGGGCGGATCGCCTCGCTGGCGAGGGCGGACGACGCGCGTGCGGTGGCCGTCACCTTCGACCCGCACCCCGCTGCGGTACATCGCCCCGAGACGGCGCCCGAGCTGCTCACGAGCCTGACCGACCGGCTCGACCTGATGGCGGGGACCGGCCTCGACGCCGTGCTGGTGGTCACGTACACGCTGGACTTCGCGGCGCAGACCCCGCAGGAGTTCGTCGGGAAGTATCTCGTGGACGGGCTGGGCGCGCGGACCGTCGTCGTCGGGCACGACGTCCGCTTCGGCAAGCAGAACGCCGGCACGCTCTCGACCATGGTCGAGCTCGGCGGGGAGCACGGGTTCGAGGTCGTGGCGATCGAGGACGTCGGCGGTGACGATCATCACCGCTGGTCGTCGACGGTGGTGCGGGCGAACCTCAGCGAGGGCGACGTCGCGGGGGCCGCGGAGGTGCTCGGACGCGCGCACCGTGTGCGAGGCGTCGTGGTGCACGGCGACGCACGCGGCCGAGAGCTCGGCTTCCCGACGGCGAACCTGGGCGGCATCGCCGGGATGGTGCCGGCCGACGGCGTGTACGCCGGGTGGCTGCGCCGTCCGGAGCTGGCCGAACGCTCGCCGTCGCACCCCGACCGTGTCCTGCCCGCCGCGATCTCCGTCGGCACGAACCCGACGTTCGACGGCGTGGAGCGCCGCGTCGAGGCGTATGTGCTCGACCGGGACGACCTCGACCTGTACGACGAGCAGGTCGTCCTGGAGTTCACGGAGCACCTGCGGCCGACGGTCCGGTTCGACGGCCTGGAGCCGCTCGTCGCCCAGATGCACGACGACGTGGCCCGGACGCGAAGGATCCTGGACGCCTGACCGCCACAGGGCCTGGCATCGTGGGTGCCGTGATCACCATCGACGCAGATTCCCCCGTACCCCCGTTCGAACAGGTGCGTACCGGGCTCGCTCGCAAGATGGCCGACGGGACCCTGCCCGTCGGTGCGCGCCTGCCCACGGTGCGCGCCCTGGCCGGCGAGCTCGGGATCGCCGTCAACACCGTGGCCCGCGCCTACCGGGAACTGGAGGCGGCACGGCTCGTGGAGACCCGCGGCCGCGCCGGGACCTTCGTGAGCGCCGGGGGCAGCCGGCGCCTGGAGTCCGCGCGGGCCGCCGCCCAGCGGTACGCCGAGACGGTGCACGGCCTGGGGCTCGACGCCGACGAGTCGCTACGGATCGTGGAAGCGGCGCTGCGCCGCGATCCGGCCTAGGGCCGCGCCCTCCTCACGACGGCAGGACGGCGGCGGCCGCGTCGAGGTAGGCCTCGCCGTCGAACCCGTCCATGATCGAGTACTGCACCATGAACCCCTGCCCCAGCGCCAGCAGCACGGGCAGCAGCCGCCCCGCCGCGGCCTGCGGGCCGTCCGGGGCGTGCTCCGGGTGCCGCGCGAACCAGCGCACCAGCGCCTCCTCGAACGACGTCCTGATCACCGCGACCGCCTCGCGCACCATCTCCCGGATCTCGGGCTCGATCGTCGCCTCGCTCCAGAACTGCAGGAGGACCCGCGGATCGAGCCCCTCCCGGAGCACACCGTGGACGACGATCCGCAGGATCTCGGCAGGGGCCGGCGGGTCGCCGGCGGCCCCTGCCGCGACGACCTCGTCGTTCCGCCGCAGGAGCGTGTTGCGCGCGACGGCGACGAACAGCTCCCGCTTGCCCGCGAAGTGCGCGTAGATCGCCCCGGTCGACAGGCCGGACTCGGCGAGCACGTCCGCCATCGAGGTGCGCTGGTATCCCTTGGCCGCGAACGCCCGGAGCGCGGCGGCGAGGATCTCCTCCCGTCGCGCCTGCCGGTGTGCGTCGCTGACCTTGGGCACGGCGCCCTCCTCACGAGTCGGTGTGTTGACAAGGGTACGAACACGAGAGCATCGTGGTCCATAGAAAAACGAATATTCGTTTTTCTATCATGACCGACGGCGCCGCCCCGCGCCACACGATGACGGAGACCTGTCATGTCCCACGACTCCCCCGCCGGCGCCCCCGTGCCGCACACCCCCGCCGGCAGACTCGTCGGCGTCGCCCTCGGGCTCAGCCTCGCGCTGACCCTCATCCTGCTCGCCTTCACCTGGCCGGCCCAGACCGCGGACGCGAAGAACCTCCCCGTCGCGATCACCGGCCCCGCCGACGCCGTGACCGCGATGACCGACCGGCTCGACGACGCCAGACCCGGCACCCTCGACCTCGTCGAGGTCGACGACCGCGACGCGGCCGTCGACGCCATCGAGACGCGCGAGGTCTACGGCGGCATCGTGCTCGGCGACCTGTCGGCCGGCGAGGCCCCCGAGGTACTCACGTCGTCCGCCGCGGGCGGCGTGAGCAACCAGCTCATGAACCAGATCGCCCAGCAGCTGCAGGCCGCCGTCACCGAGCAGGCGACAGCCGCGATGGGCGAGCGGATGACCGCCGCGCAGGCCGAGGCCGTCGAGGCCACCCAGCAGGCCGTCGGCGACGCGGTATCGGCGGCGCTCGCCGCCGCTGCCGAGGGACGCCGGCCGCAGGCCCCCGAGGGGCCGGCCCCGGTGCCGGACCCCGCGACGATCGAGATCCCGCAGGTCGCGGTGACCGACGTCGTCCCTCTGTCCGACGACGACCCGAACGGCAGCGGATTCACCGCCGCCCTGTTCCCGACCCTGTTGGGCGGGATGATCGGCGGCATCGGCATCTCGATCGCCGTGCGGGGGGCCATGCGCCGGGCCGTCGCGACACTCCTCTACGCCGTGCTCGGCGGCGGCATCCTGACCGGCATCCTGCAGGGCTGGTTCGGCGCGCTGCAGGGCGACTGGTGGTGGACGCTGGCGGCCATGTCGCTGTCGATCGCCGCGATCGCCGCGCCGATCACGGGGATCGTGGCACTCGTCGGCCCCGCAGGGGTCGCCGCCGGCCCGGTGCTCATGCTCCTGATCGGGAACCCGATCTCCGGGGCCACGATGCCGAAGGAGTTCCTGCCGTGGCACTGGGGCGAGATCGGCCAGTGGTTCCCGCCCGGCGCGAGCGGGACCCTGCTGCGCGACCTGTCCTACTTCCCGGAGGCGGACCCGGCGACCGCCTGGATCGCGCTCGGCGCCTGGGCCGCGGGCGGCATCCTGCTCTCACTGGTGGGCCATGCGACGGCGTCGGCAAAGCGGGCGCCGGCGACGAGGTAGTCCCCGGCAACCGGGCGGGCGGGTCGCGCGACCGGCCCGCCCGGCCCCGGTCAGGACCTCAGAGCAGGCTGCTTGACCGAGTAGATGAATCCCGTCAGGCGGTGCTCCCCGAGCGACTGGCGCACCGTGAGGTCGAGGATCCTCAGGAAGTTCCCGAACTCGGCCTCGGTCATCGTCGAGCCGATGAGCTGGATGTTCCGGTCACCGACCGCCCGCCAGCCCACCTGGGTCGGGTCCACCGGCTCGGCGATCCTCTCCGTGAGCACCGCCGGGTAGCGCGTGCGCACGATGACGCGTCCCTGGAGCGCCACGAGCGTCAGGTAGGTCTCCTGGAACGCGATCCCGAGCTCTGTGTTCTCCGGCCACCAGGGCAGCGCGGACACGAGCGCCTGCAGCAGCTCGGGACTGCTGTCGGTGCCCTCACTTTCCTCGTCCACGATGTCGACGCTCGCCTCTCGCCCCACGAGGGCGGGGAGCGCCGCCACCACTGCCCCTACGTCTGCAAGACCCGCTGTTATTCGTACCCCCACAAGGCACAAAGGTATCAATCCGACATGCCACTCAGGAAGGCTGGAAGTGATTGACAATCGGAGCGAATTTGCTGATCAGCGAGTAACGAGGACTGGCTTGGCCAGGTCCTCGCCCTTGCGGCGGGTGTCCTCCACCAGCGCGACGAGGTCTCCCGACGGGCCGATCGCCGCCAGCACACCGGACCGGCCGCTGGGCGCGATCCACTGACCGAAACCCAGCGCACGGGCTTCCGCCTCGTCGACGTCCCGTACCGGCAGGACGCCCCGCGCGGCGTCGGCGAGCGGCAGCGTGGCGAGCGTGCCGTCCTGATCGGCCTGCGCCTCCATCGCGTCCAGCGTCCGTGCCGTGTCGAGGCCGTAGCTGCCGACGCGGGTGCGCCGCAGCGCGGTCAGGTGCCCGCCGGTGCCGAGCGCGGCGCCGAGGTCCCGGGCGAGCGCGCGCACGTACGTCCCCGAGGAGACGGAGACCCGCACGTCCAGGTCCAGGACGGGTACGCCGTCGGCCAGGCCGGTCCGGGCGGCCGTCACGTCGAACCGCGAGACGGTGACGGGGCGCGCGGCGAGCTCGACGTCCTCGCCCGCCCGGGCGCGCGCGTACGCGCGTTCACCGTCCACCTTGATCGCCGAGACGGTGGTCGGGACCTGCATGATGTCGCCGGTCAGTCGCTCGACGGCGGCCCGGAGCGCGTCGTCGGGCACGTCTGAGGCGCCCTCGGCCGCCGTGATCTCGCCCTCGGCGTCGTCCGTGTTGGTCGCCACGCCCAGACGGATCGTGGCGTCGTAGTCCTTGTCGGCACCCACCACGTACGTCAGCAGGCGGGTCGCCTTCCCGATCCCGAGCACCAGGACGCCCGTCGCCATGGGGTCGAGCGTGCCGGCATGGCCGACCTTCCGGGTCCCCGCCAGCCCTCGCGTCCGTGCGACGACGTCGTGGCTGGTCCAGTCTGCCGGCTTGTCGACCACGACGAACCCGTCAGCAGCGGTCGGACGGCGCGGGGGACGCTTCGCCGCGGGCCCGCGGCCTCCCGGACGGCCGCTCACGACTCGTCGTCGAGCGGCTGCTCGGCCTCGTCCGCCTCGCCGGGAGCCTTGCGGTACGGGTCCGCCTCACCGGCGTGTCGTGCTCCCGCGCGCAGCTTCGCCAGCTCGGCGTCGCGGCGCCGGGCCTCGAGCAGAGCGGCGTCCAGGTGCGCGGCAGTCTCCGGAACGGCGTCGAGGTGGAACTCGATCGTCGGCGTGAGGCGCATGCTCGTCTGCTTGCCCACCTCGCTGCGGATCACCCCCGTGGCGCTCTTCAGCGCGGCGGCGGTCTCCGTCCGCTCCTCGTCGGAGCCGTACACGGTGTAGAAGATCGACGCGTTCTGCAGGTCTCCGGTCACGCGCACGTCGGTGACCGTCACGAACCCGAGACGCGGGTCCTTGATCCGCGAGTCCAGCATCTGCGCCACGATCACCTTGATCCGGTCGGCGAGCCGCCGGGCACGAGGATTCTCGTTCATGGGTTCTTTCCCTTCCCAGGAAGAGGAGGCCGCGCGGGGAGGTCCACCGTCCTGACGACGGTCCCTGCCCGCACGGCCTCCGGGACGCCGTCGCGGCGGGCCCGGAAGGGCCCGCCGCTCCGGCGTGGTGATGACGGATCAGCTGCGCGGGATCTCGCGCATCTCCCACGTCTCGATGATGTCGCCCTCGTTGATGTTGTTGAACGTCCCGAGCCCGATACCGCACTCGAAGCCCTCGCGAACCTCCGTGGCGTCGTCCTTGAACCGCTTGAGCGACTCGACCGTGAGGTTGTCCCCCACGACCGTGCCGTCGCGCAGCACACGCGCCTTGGCGTTGCGGCGGATCTCGCCGGACCGGACGATCGAGCCGGCGATGTTGCCGAACTTCGAGGACCGGAAGATCTCGCGGATCTCCGCGGTACCCAGCTGGACCTCTTCGTACTCCGGCTTGAGCATGCCCTTGAGCGCGGCCTCGATGTCGTCGATCGCCTGGTAGATGACCGAGTAGAACTTGACGTCGACGCCCTCGCGGTCCGCCAGTTCCTCGACCCGCTCGCCGTACTTGACGTTGAAGCCGATGATCACCGCGCTGTCGACCGTCGCGAGGTTGACGTCGTTCTGCGTGATGGCACCCACACCGCGGTGGATGACGCGCAGCTCGACCTCGTCGCCCACGTCGATCTTGAGCAGTGCGTCCTCCAGTGCCTCGACGGCACCGGACACGTCGCCCTTGAGGATGAGGTTGAGGCTCTCGACCTTGCCCTTCTTGAGCTCGGCGTCGAAGTCCTCGAGGCTGATCCGCTTGCGACGCTTGGCCAGCAACGCGGCACGCTCGGCGGCCTGGCGCTTCTCGGCGATCTGCCGTGCCGTGCGGTCGTCCGGCGCCACGAGGAACGTGTCACCGGCGCTCGGCACCGACGTCAGACCGGTCACCTGGACCGGACGGGCCGGGGTGGCGACCTCGACCGCACCGCCGTGCTCGTCGATCATGGCGCGCACGCGACCGTGCGCGGTACCCGCGACGATCGCGTCGCCCACCTGCAGCGTGCCGGACTGGACCAGCACCGTGGCCACGGCACCGCGACCGCGGTCGAGATTCGCCTCGATCGCGACGCCGCGCGCGTCCTTGTTCGGGTTGGCCCGCAGGTCCAGCGACGCGTCGGCGGTCAGCAGGACCGCGTCGATCAGGCCCTCGATGCCGATGCCCGGCTTGGCCGCGACGTCGACGAACATCGTGTCGCCGCCGTACTCCTCGGCCACCAGGTTGTACTCGGTGAGCTGCTGGCGGACCTTGGCCGGGTTCGCACCGTCGACGTCGATCTTGTTGACGGCCACCACGATCGGCACACCTGCGGCCTGCGCGTGGTTCACCGCCTCGACCGTCTGCGGCATCACGCCGTCGTCCGCCGCGACCACGAGGATCGCGATGTCCGTCACGTCCGCGCCACGGGCACGCATGGCGGTGAACGCCTCGTGGCCCGGGGTGTCGATGAACGTGATGGCGCGGTCGACGCCCTCGTGCTCGTGGTGGATCTGGTACGCACCGATGTGCTGCGTGATACCACCGTGCTCGCCCGCGACGACGTCCGACTTGCGGATGGCGTCGAGCAGCTTCGTCTTGCCGTGGTCGACGTGACCCATGACGGTCACGACCGGCGGACGCGGCAGCTGGTCCTCGTCGGACTCGCCGGCCTCCTCGGCCTCCAGGTCGATGTCGAAGGCCCCGAGCAGCTCGCGGTCCTCCTCCTCGGCCGAGACCATCTCGATCACGTAGCCGAGCTCGACACCCAGGGTGCCGAACGTGTCCTCGTCGAGGGACTGCGTGGCCGTGGCCATCTCGCCGAGGTGGAACAGGACCGTCACGAGCGCCGCGGGGTTCGCGTCGATCTTGTCGGCGAAGTCGTTCAGGGACGAGCCCTGACGCAACCGCACGACGGTCTTGCCGTTACCACGGGGCACGCTGACGCCGCCGAGCGACGGAGCCTGCATCGCCTCGAACTCCTGGCGCTTCTGCCTCTTGGACTTCCGGCCCCGGACCGGGCGGCCGCCGGCGCGCCCGAAGGCACCCTGCGTCGCCCCGCGACCGCCGCCACCGCGACCGCGGAAGCCGCCACCAGGACGACCGCCGCCACCCGGGGCACCGCCCGGGGCACCGCCGCCGCGGCCACCAGGGCCGCCGCGACCGCCACCGGGGCCCGGACGCTGTCCGGGACGCGGCATCGACGTCTTGCCCGGCATCATGCCGGGGTTCGGACGCGGACCACCGCCGCCACCGCCACCGGGGCGCGGCGCCGCAGGACGCGGACCACCGCTGCCACCGGGACGCGGCGCGGCGCCGCCCGGGCGCCCGCCGCCACCGGGACGGGGACCGCCGGAGCGCTCCGCCGTGTCACCGCCACGACGCTCGCCTGCACGCGGCATGCCCTGGCTGGACGCGAACGGGTTGTTGCCCGGACGCGGGCCGCCGGCACCGCCGCCACCACCGGGGCGACCGCCGCCACCACCGGAACGGCCACCGCCACGGCGGTCGCCGGGACGCGGCATGCCCTGGCTGGACGCGAAGGGGTTGTTGCCCGGACGCGGGCCACGCCCGCCGGGCTTGGGTGCCGCAGGGCCGGGCTTCGGCG
Organism: Myceligenerans halotolerans; assembly: GCF_054782975.1. NCBI lineage: Bacteria > Bacillati > Actinomycetota > Actinomycetes > Micrococcales > Promicromonosporaceae > Myceligenerans > Myceligenerans halotolerans. The sequence goes on along the minus strand of NZ_BAAGRL010000002.1, from coordinate 73,429 downwards.
CCGCGGGAGCAGGCTTCGGAGCCGCGGCACCGGGGGCCGGTGCGGACTTGGCTGCGGGCGCCTCGCTCGCCGCGGGCGCTTCCGCCGCCTCGGCGGCAGGGGCAGGCATCTCGGCGGGCACCTCCGGCGCAGGCTTCGGAGCCGGCTTGGCTCCCGGCGCGGGGGCGGACTTCGCCGCCGGCTTCGGGGCAGGCTTCGCCCCGGGCTTCGGGGCAGGCTTCGCCCCGGACCGGGCGGGCGCCTTCGCGGCGCCGCCGTCGGTGAACTTGTCGCGCATACGCCGCGCGACGGGCGCTTCGAGCGTCGATGACGCCGAACGAACATACTCGCCTGCCGACTTCAGCTCGGCGAGCAGGGTCTTACTTTCCACACCGAGCTCTTTGGCGAGCTCGTAGACGCGGACCTTTGCCACAACACTCCTGTCTCGGTCCGTCCCGAGGCAGGGGCGAACCGCACTAGTACGACGTACTCATCGCTGGGGACTCATCGGGTGCCCATCGGCTTCTGACCCGCTTTCCTGTCGACGACTCGCTGGTGCGGCCGGACGTTTCCGCGCCCGGTCGTGACTTCCCGGCCCTCACGGCCCGAGATGCTCCCGGAGCTCCGCCAGATCGACGGGGCCGTCCACGCGCAGTGCGCGCGGTATCGCCCGACGTCGTTCGGCGAGTTCCAGGCATTCTGCCCCCGGGTGGATCCAGGCGCCTCGCCCCGGCAGGCAGGCCCACACGTCGACGACGATCCGGGGCTGCACCGCTGCGGGATCCAGAACCACACGCAAGAGAGCAGATCGCTGGTCGCGTCCCCGGCATCCGACGCACGTCCGCACCGGACCTGTCGGTGCGGAACGTGATGTCGTTACCGAAGGGGCCACAGGGGCAGAAGAGGACGAAGGACGGGCGCGCGGCCCAGACTTGTTCAGTCTACCTTGCTCGTTCAACTGCTGTTACCGGTTCGGCGACACGTGAGCAGCGCCACCACCGCCCGTCGGCGCCCCGCCCTGGCGGCCGCTCTCGGAGTCTGCCGCCTCGTCGGACCGGATGTCGATGCGCCAGCCCGTGAGCTTCGCGGCCAGGCGCGCGTTCTGCCCTTCCTTGCCGATGGCGAGGGAGAGCTGGTAGTCGGGGACGACGGCGCGCACCGCGCGGGCCGCCTCGTCCACCACGGTCACCGACGACGTACGGGCCGGGGACAGCGCGTTCGCGACGAAGCGCGTGGGGTCCTCGCTCCAGTCGACGATGTCGATCTTCTCGCCGTGGAGTTCGGTCATGACCGCCCGGACGCGTGCGCCCATCGGGCCGATGCACGCGCCCTTGGCGTTCAGCCCGGGCACGTGGGAGACGACGGCGACCTTGGTGCGGTGACCCGCCTCGCGGGCCACCGACATGATCTCGACCGACCCGTCGGCGATCTCCGGGACCTCGAGCTCGAAGAGCTTGCGCACGAGACCGGGGTGCGTCCGGCTCAGCGTCACCTGCGCGCCCTTCATTCCCCGGGTGACCTCGACGACGTACGCGCGCAGGCGCTCACCGTGCTCGTACTCCTCCCCCGGCACCTGCTCGTGGGGCGGCAGCACGGCCTCCGTGTCCCCGACGTCCACGAGCACCATGCGCGGGTCGCGACCCTGCTGGATGATGCCGGCGACGACCTCACCCTCCTTGTCGCGGAACGTGCCGAGCACCTGGTCGTCCTCGGCGTCCCGCAGCCGCTGCACGATCACCTGGCGCGCGGTCGCCGTGGCGATCCGGCCGAAGTCGCGCGGCGTGTCGTCGAACTCCGGACCCAGCTCGAGCGGGGTGGGGCCCTCCGGGTTCTCCGGGTCGGTGTACGCCTCGATCTCCTCACGGGCCCACACCGTGACGTGCCCGCTGCTGCGGTCGACCTCCACGCGGGCGTGGCGGTAGGAGTCCGGCGTACGGTGGTACGCGGAGAGCAAGGCCTGTTCGATCGCCGAGACGAGCACGTCCAGGCTGAAGTCCTTCTCGCGCTCCAGCATGCGCAGCGCGGCCATGTCGATATCCATCTCAGCCCTCCTCGTTGCGGCCCGCTGCCCCGCGATGGGGCCGCTGGGTCACGTCATCGTCGTCAGCACCAGAACTCTCGCGCACCGTGGCGAGGTCGGCATCCTCAGCCGCCGATCCGAGGGGCGACTCCCCGTCGCCCGCCCCGGCGTCGTCGGGCCGGTTGAGCTCGACCTCGATCCTTCCCTCGCGGACCCCGGACAGCGGGACCTGCCGCGAGCCGTCGAGCACGAGGACCGTGGCGTCGCCGTCGCCGGTCACCTCGGTGAGCCGGCCCGACACCACGGCGCCGCCGCCGGCCGGCGTCAGCGTGACGAGCCGCGTGCGGGCGCGCCGGAAGTGGCGGGCGGTCGTGAGCGCACGGGACGTCCCGGGCGTGGAGATCTCCAGGGTGTACGCGCCGGAGACCACGTCGCCGTCGTCGAGTGCGCCGGACACCGCGCGCGAGACCTCACCGAGCGTGTCGGAGTCCAGGCTGCCGATCCGCGTCTCGGGCAGGTCGAGCGTGATCCGCACGACCGACCTGTTCCCGGCGCGCGTGACCCGCACCTCCTCCAGATACAGATCGGCGTCGTCGACCACTGGTCCGACGATCCGGCGGACGTCGTCCTCCTGCCGGCTCGCAGCCTGCGCCATCGTGTTCCTCCCGTCGGCTCCCTGAAACCAGGGGGTACCGCTCGAGCCAGGACCCGACCGGTGTGCTGTTGTCTACTGCGCTCAGCCTACGGTGCCGCGCACACCGGGCGCAGGCGCAGCGACGTGACGTGGGACATGCACGAGCCCTTCGGGGAGACGTGGCATCATCAGGCACGATGAACCCGAACCCGGTCGCGCCGTCCCGACGCACCGCACGATCACGCGGTCGTGTGGCGATCGCGCTCGCCTGTGCGCTGCTGCTGAGCGGGTGCGGAGTGCGCTTCGACTCCCCTCCGCCGACCGAGCCGGTGCCCGACCCGGTCGAGATCGTGCGTCGCACCGCCGTCGACGACGCGCTCCACGTGGCCGACCAGGCCGAGGCCGTCGCGGCGCTGCAGAGCACGAGACCGAAGGTCGCCGAGACACTCACGGGCATCGCCGAGGTCTCGCGACGACACGCGGACCAGCTCGGCGGCGAGTACAGGTCCGGTCTGGAGACCGATCCCCCGAGCCCCACGCCGTCCGAGCCCGCCGAGGAGCCGCCGGGGGCCGCCGAGGTGCTCACGACCCTGACGGACGCGGCCGCCCGCAGCGCCACCGCCGCGGACGTCTGCGAGGACGGCCCGCTGGCACGACTGCTCGCGTCGATCTCGGCGGCGCAGACGCTGTCGGCGCGAAAGCTCGCCGGAGCGACCGGCAGGAAGCAGCCCGCGTACACCGCACCGGTCGTCCCGGGCACCGGCGACGTGGCGCCGGCGCCGCAGTCCGCGGAACCGGACGACGCCGCCGGGACGGAGGAGTCGGACACGACGACCGCGGCGCTCACGCCGTCCGCCCGCCCGACGACGCCGCCGGCCGGCCTCGCGGAGGAGGACCTCGTCACGGTGGTCCTGGCCGAGGACTCCACGGCGTACGTGCTCGAGGTCCGGGCCGCCCAGGCCGATGACGAGACGGTCGCCGAGCGACTCGCGGACCGCGCCCGGACGCACCGCCGGCGGGCCGAGGGCTGGGCACGTGTCGCCGGGGTCGACGGGACGGAGACGGACCCGCGCCGGGCCGCCTACGAGCTCCCTGGCCCGGATGTGACCAGCAAGGACGTCGTCCTGCAGGCCGAGGGCAGGATCGCCGCCGACTACGCGAGCCTGGTCGGCCGCGCGGAGACCGACACCCGCGCCGTGGTGGTCGCGCTGCTCACGGACTCGGCGATCACGCGGAACTCGTGGGGCGCGCCCATGAGCCCTTTCCCCGGCCTGCCGGAGCAGGCGGCCTCCTGAGGAATCGTCAGCCCTCGAGGAGCTCCTCGACGCGGCGGACGGTCTCGGTCACCGCGTCCTCCACGGGGACCCGCTCCGCCTCGCCGGCGCGCGGCCGCACCTCCACGACGCCGTCGGCGAGCCCGCGGCCCACGACGACGAGCAGCGGCGCGCCGAGCAGCTCGGCGTCGGCGAACTTCACGCCCGGGGACACCTTGGGCCGGTCGTCGTACAGCACCTCGACGCCCGCGTCCACCAGCCCGCCGGCGATCTTCTCGGCCGCCTCGAAGATCTCGCCGCCCTTGCCCGTGGCGACGAGGTGCACCTGCACCGGGGCGATCTGCGCCGGCCAGGCCAGGCCCTTGCCGTCGTGGTTGGCCTCGGCAAGCGCGGCCAGCGCGCGGGTCACGCCGACGCCGTACGAGCCCATGGTGACGACGGCCTGCTTGCCGTTCTCGTCGAGCACGGTCAGGCCGAGCGATTCCGCGTACTTGCGGCCGAGCTGGAAGATGTGTCCCATCTCGATGCCGCGCGCGAGCTCCAGCGGGCCGGAGCCGTCGGGCGCGGGGTCACCGGCGCGCACCTCGGCCGCCTCGATCGTGCCGTCCGCGGTGAAGTCGCGACCGGCCACCAGGTCGAACACGTGGCGGCCCGGCTCGTTCGCGCCCGTGATCCAGCGGGTGCCGGGCACGACGCGCGGGTCGAGCAGGTAGCGCACGGCCGAGCGCTTCTCGCCGTCGTCCCCCTCGACCTGGGCGCCCTGGGGGCCCAGGACCTGCGGTCCGAGGTAGCCCTTGACCAGCTCGGGGTGGGCCTTGAAGTCCTCCTCCGTGGCGGGTTCCGCCTCGGCCGGCGTGACCGCGGCCTCCAGGCGCTTGAGGTCGACCTCGCGGTCGCCCGGCAGCCCGACGACGAGCAACTCCCGCTGCCCGTCCGGCTGGCGCAGCGCGAGCACGACGTTCTTCAGGGTGTCGGCGGCGGTCCAGGCGCGGTCCGGCCGCGCGTGCTGCGCGTTGGCGCAGGCCACGAGCGTCTCGATGGTCGGCGTGTCCGGGGTGTCCTCGACGTGCGCGGCAGGGGCGTCGTCGTACGGCAGGGACTCGGGAACGGGCGTGACGACCGCCTCCACGTTGGCGGCGTAGCCGCCGGCCGACCGCACGAACGTGTCCTCGCCGATCGGGGACGGGCTGAGGAACTCCTCGGACTTCGAGCCGCCCATGGCGCCGGACATCGCCGAGACGATGACGTAGTCGAGGCCGAGCCGCGTGAAGATGCGCTCGTAGGCGTCGCGGTGCTTGGTGTAGGCCGCGTCCAGGCCGGCGTCGTGCACGTCGAACGAGTACGAGTCCTTCATGACGAACTCGCGCCCGCGGATCAGGCCGGCGCGGGGACGCGCCTCGTCGCGGTACTTCGTCTGGATCTGGTAGATGACCAGGGGCAGGTCCTTGTACGACGAGTACAGGTCCTTGACGAGGAGCGTGAACATCTCCTCGTGCGTCGGCGCGAGCAGGTAGTCGTTCTGCTTGCGGTCCTTGAGCCGGAACAGTCCGTCGCCGTACTCGGTCCAGCGTCCGGAGGCCTCGTACGGCTCCCGCGGCAGCAGCGCCGGGAAGTGCACCTCCTGGCCGCCGATCGCGTTCATCTCCTCGCGCACGACCTTCTCGATCTTGCCCAGCACGCGCAGCCCCAGCGGGAGCCAGGTGTAGATCCCCGGGGCGGCCCGGCGGATGTAGCCGGCGCGGACCAGCAGCCGGTGGCTGGCGACCTCGGCGTCGGCCGGGTCCTCACGGAGCGTACGGACGAAGAGGGACGACATGCGGAGCAGGTCGCCCGAGCGAAGTGCGGATGACATGGGGCAACTCTACTGGCGGACGGCATCACAACCGACGAGGATGGGCCCATGCCGGAACTCCCCGAGGTCGAGGCACTCGTCCGGTACCTCGGCGAGCGCACCGCGGGCCGCACCGTGGCCGGGATCGAGGTGGGCAGCATCGCCGCGCTGAAGACGGTGGACCCGCCGGTGACGGCCCTCACCGGCGGAGCCGTCCAGGGCTGGGCCCGGCACGGCAAGTGGCTCGACATGGCGGCGTCCGGCGCCGTGCACCTCGTGTTCCACCTGTCGCGGGGAGGGTGGGTGCGCTGGTCGGACAAGCTGCCGGGCACGCCGGTCAGGCCGCGGCTCGGCGGTTCGGGCAAGGGCGCGGTCATCGCGCTGCGGGTCCGGTTCGACGACGGTTCCGGGTTCGACCTGACCGAGGCCGGGACCCGCAAGCGGCTCGCGGTCCACACGGTCCGGCGCCCGGACGACGTGGAGATGGTGGCCTCGCTCGGCGTCGACCCCCTGGACCCCGCGTTCACTCCCGAGGCGCTGGGACGGCTGCTGGCCTTGAGGAATCAGCAAGCCAAGGGCCTGTTGCGGGAGCAGTCGGTGATCGCGGGCATCGGGAACGCCTACTCGGACGAGATCCTGCACGCGGCGCGGTTCAGCCCGTTCAAGCTGACGCGGTCCTTCACCGCGGAGGAGACCGCCCGGCTGCACGCCGCGATCGGGCAGGTCCTCGCCGAGGCGATCCAGGCGGCGTCGGGCAAGCCGGCCAAGGAACTCAAGGACGCGAAGCGGGCGGGGATGCGCGTGCACGGACGCACGGGCGCGCCGTGTCCGGGCTGGGACGGGACGCCGTGCGGCGACACGGTGCACGAGGTGAGCTTCGCGGACCGCTCGCTCCAGTACTGCCCCACCTGCCAGACGAACGGCCAGATCCTGGCGGACAGGCGGATGTCCCGCCTCCTGAAGTAGTACCCCGCGTGGCGCGGCGCCGGTCGTCAGAACAGGACCGTGGCGAACGTCCCGACCTGTTCGAAGCCGACGCGGCGGTACGCCGCGATCGCCCGTTCGTTGTAGTTGTTCACGTACAGGGAGACGACCGGGGCGATGCTCTCGCGCACGACCTCCACGACGGCCGCCATCCCGGCCTCGGACCAGCCCCTCCCCCGGAAGAGAGGGTCCACCCAGACGCCCTGGATCTGGGCCACGGTTCCCGCGACGGCGCCGACCTCCGCCTTGAACGCGACGGTCTCGCGTCCGCGGGGAGTGGTCTCGGTGCGGATGAACGACCGGCCGTCCGCGATCAGGGATCGCACTCGCTGCACGTACGGGCCGCCCCCGCCGGCGACGGGCGAGTATCCCACCTCCTCGGTGAACATTCGCACGCACGCGGGCAGCACCATGTCGAGCTCGGCGAGGGTGGAGCGCCGCAACGCGGGGTCGGGTGCGATGTCGGACCGCCGCCTGATCGCCATCGACGGCTGGTCGACGCGGATCTCCCGCGGCGCGGGCCAGTAGCGCTCCAGGCCGTCCCAGAGCCCGAGCGCCGCCTCGCGTTCCCCGACGATCGAGCTGGACCGGCGGCCCTGCGCACGCGCCAGTGCGGCGAACGCCGTCGCCGCGGCGTCCTGCCGGTCCCCGGCGAGCGCCTCCGGCACGACGGGAACCAGGTTCGCCCCGGCCCAGCAGACGGCCTCCAGCGGGCCCGCGGCCGGGAACCCCCAGACCTGGCCGCCCGCGGCCGTGAACCCGGAGCGGGTGGCGATCTCCAGCCGCGATGCCGCGAGCACCGATGCCACCGGCTCGGTGTAGCAGACGGCGAGCGCCTCGGGCAGGTCGGGAGTGCCGAGCACGCGGGCCTCGGCCGGGGGGCCGGACGCAGGCGCACGCCGCACGCCACCGCGGGGGTGGAGCGGGGTGCGCGAGGCGGCCATGGCTCGTGGACCTACCCGACCGTCACCACGGGAGCGCCGGCCTGCGCGTCGTTCTCGGGGGCCGGCATGGTCTCGGCGATCCGCATCGCCTCGTCGATCAGGGTCTCCACGATCATCGACTCTGGCACGGTCTTGACGACTTCGCCCTTCACGAAGATCTGCCCCTTGCCGTTGCCGGAGGCCACGCCGAGGTCGGCCTCGCGGGCCTCGCCCGGTCCGTTCACGACGCAGCCCATGACGGCGACGCGGAGCGGGACCTCCATGCCCTCGAGGCCGGCGGTGACCTTCTCGGCGAGCGTGTAGACGTCGACCTGGGCGCGGCCGCAGGACGGGCAGGAGACGATCTCGAGCTTGCGGGGGCGCAGGTTGAGCGACTGGAGGATCTGGTTGCCGACCTTGACCTCCTCGACGGGCGGGGCCGACAGGGACACGCGGATGGTGTCGCCGATGCCCTGGCTGAGCAGCGCGCCGAACGCGGTGGCGGACTTGATGGTGCCCTGGAAGGCGGGGCCGGCCTCGGTGACGCCGAGGTGCAGGGGCCAGTCCCCGCGTTCGGAGAGCATCTCGTAGGCGCGCACCATGACGACGGGGTCGTTGTGCTTGACGGAGATCTTGAAGTCGTGGAAGTCGTGCTCCTCGAAGAGGCTCGCCTCCCAGACCGCGGATTCCACGAGGGCCTCGGCGGTGGGCTTGCCGTACTTCTCGAGGAGGCGCTTGTCGAGCGATCCGGCGTTGACGCCGATGCGGAGCGAGACGCCGGCGTCCTTCGCGGCGGCGGCGATCTCCTTGACCTGGTCGTCGAACTTGCGGATGTTGCCCGGGTTGACGCGGACGGCGGCGCAGCCGGCGTCGATCGCCGCATAGACGTACTTGGGCTGGAAGTGGATGTCGGCGATCACGGGGATCTGGGACTTCTTCGCGATGGCCGGCAGCGCGTCGGCGTCGTCGATCGTCGGGACGGCCACCCGCACGATGTCGCAGCCCGACGCCGTCAGCTCGGCGATCTGCTGCAGCGTGGCGTTGATGTCGGTGGTGGGAGTGGTCGTCATGGACTGGACGCTGACGGGCGCGTCGCCACCGACCTCGACCTTGCCGACCCGGATCTTGCGGGTCTTCCTGCGAGGGGCGAGGACGGGCGGCGGTGCTGCTGGCATGCCAAGACTGATCGCGGTCACGGTGTCCAGTATCCATGTTCCGGGCGGCCCACCCACAACGCGGTGGCGGGGATCACGTGATCCGCACGGGATCCACCAGGTCCGCGATGATCAGCATGCCGCCGAGTCCGAGCAGCACGAGGAAGACCACGTAGGTGACCGGGGTGAGGCGTGCGACGTCGGCCGGTCCGGGCCGGGGAAGGCCGCGCAGCTTGTGCAGTGCGCGCTTGACGCCCTCGTAGAGCGCGTTGACCACGTGACCGCCGTCCAGGGGGAGCAGCGGGATGAGGTTGAACACGAACAGCGCGATGTTCAGGCTGCCGAGGATCCCGATCGCCCAGGCGACGCGCTCGCTCGTCTCGTCGTAGAAGGCGAAGCCGTCGCCGAGCATGACCCCGACGCCCACGACGCTCTGGACCGAGTCGACGGACCGTTCCTCGTCCGTGAAGGCCTGGCGGGCGGTGTCGGCGATCCTGACAGGGAGGGTCGCGACCATCTTCATGGTCTCCCAGGTGCCCTCGCCGACCAGCGGCAGCACGTCGGACCACTCGCCGCGGACGCGGTCCTGCAGGGGGCTGAAGCCGATGAACCCGGACGCCTCCAGCACCGGCTCGCCCGCCTCGTCCTCGTCCACCTGCTTGTCGACGACGGTCGGCGTGACGGTCAGCTCGATCTCGGCGCCGTCGCGTTGCACGACGACGGGCACCGTGCGCGTCCCGGTCGCGGTGATGAGCCCCAACAGCTGCTCCCAGTCCGTCACCGTGGTGCCGTCGTACCGGGTGATGACGTCGCCCTGCTCGAGGCCGGCCTCCGCGGCCGGGACGGGGGTCTCAGTGCAGTCCGGGTCGTCGACGGTGGCCACGGTCACGGCGGCCGGGACGCACTCGGACACCTGGCCCACGGTGGTGGTGACCTGCATCTGCCCGAACCCGACGATCAGGATCCCGATCATCACCGTCGCGATCACCAGGTTCATCACCGGCCCGCCCAGCATCACGACGATCTTCTGCCATGCGGGCAGGTTGTAGAACGCGCGGTGCTCCTCGCCGCGCCGGACCTCCTCGTTCGACTGCTCCCGGGCCTCGGCGATGAGCCGGCTGAACGCGCCGCGCCCGGGCTCCTTCCCCTCGGGGGCGGGGGGCATCATGCCGACCAGGCGCACGTAGCCGCCCAGCGGGATCGCCTTGATGCCGTACTCGGTCTCCCCCTTCACCCGCGACCAGAGCGTGGGGCCGAAGCCCACCATGTACTGGCTGACGCGCACGCCGAACTTCTTGGCGGGCACCATGTGCCCGATCTCGTGCAGCGCGATCGACACCACGATTCCGACCAGCAGGACGAGAAAGCCGGCCACCCAGGGAAGAAGACTCACGCGGCGAGCCTACGACACCTGTCTGACAGCCCGGGAGGGCCCCGCGTCGGTAGTTTGCTTTTCGTTGACCAGAACATGAGGGCATGAATAGCCTGCGCTCATGGCTGAGCTGAACGACCTGGACGAGCACCGCGCGCACCTGCCCGCCGACCTCGACCAGATCGCCGAGGCGGTGTTCGACACAGAGGCTCGCGTGAGCGCCGACCACGCCTCGCCCCTGGCGAGCCGGCTGCGCGGCATGGGATTCGACATCCCGCGGATCTGGGCCGCGCCCCGGTGGAACATGGGCGCCACCCGGGCCTCCCGCCGCCGGCACACCGACCCCGACGACCCGCGCATCCAGCGGGCCGCCGAACTCCTCGAGCAGGTCGTCGAGACGCCGTGCGGCCCCGCCCTCCTCGGCCTGTACCTCTGGTCGATCGCCGAGGACGCCTCCCAGCAGTCGGCCCGGCACGGCCGGGTCGCGGCCGCACTCACCGGCCTCCGCCGGGCCTGGATCGCCGACCGTGACCGGGTGCCGTGCCGCCACTGCCGCAGCGAGGCCGACGCCGTCGTCGCGCTCGGTGACGCCTTCCGCGCCCGGCTCGACGTGGCCGCGGCACGCAACTCCGGCAACGTGGACCGGTTCGTGATCATGCTGGACCGCGCCGTCCAGGCGTCCGCCCGGCTGGAGGAGACGGCCCGGCGGATCACCGACGAGACCTCGTGCCTGCGCGGCCACCTGGTGCACCAGGCCCAGATCCGCTTCCGCTACTTCACGGCGGTCGGCGAGGCCGCCATCGCGACCAGGGCGACGCTCGGCGGTGACCCCTCCGGCCTCGCCGACGCGATCGAGCAGCTGCGGGAACTCGAGCAGGCACCCGGCCTCAACTACATCCTCGCCAGCGAACTGCGCGCCCACCGGGCGCACCTCGAGGCGCTCGCCGCCGGGGTGGGCGCCGACTGGCTCACCGTCGACCGCTGCCGCACCGTCTACGTCTTCCCGTTCGGCCTGCCGCAGGTCGACGGCGCCGAGGCCACCGAGCGGGTCCGCGGACTGGTCGGCAACACGCTCCCCGAGCTGCTCGGTACCCGCGCCGTCTCCGTCCGCACCGCCCTCAAGCTCGACGACGTGTGGGACACCGAGGACCCGTTCGGCGCCTTCGACGGCGCGACCCTGAACCTGCCGGACGTCAGCGTCACCCAGCCCGACGGGACTCCCGTGGCCCACCTGTCGTGCGAGGTCCGGTTCGGCGACCTGGGGAACCACTACGTCCGGTTCCGGCAGACCGGCAAGCTCCTCGGGCCCCAGGAGGTCCGGGACGCCCGCTACCTGATCTCCAGCCTGCACGACGACCTGCGGATGCACTGGGACATCCCCCAGCCGGACGGCTCGGCCGCCAGTGCGTCGATCGTCGACTCCTCCGGCTACCACCCGGTGCACCTCTTCCACCTCGCCTACCGCCTCCAGGAGGCGATCGCCGCGTACTTCGCCGGCCGCCCCGAGGGCTGGCGCACCCCGGAGAGGCCCGACAACCCCGGCCCGGCCCTCAGCGCGAACCTCGCTCGCGGCCGCTCCCACGTCCTGACCTTCGTCGTCGAGGCGAGCGCCGGACGCGGCCCCGCCTGCCCGCCGCAGGACCGGCGCCCGATCACGAGCGCCGACGAGCTGCTCGCCACGTACGGCCACCAGCCGCTGCTCCAGCCCGTGCCCTACAACACGACGTCGCTCGTCGACTGGACGCTCCCGCAGCGCCAGCCGATCCTCCTGGAGGGGGTGCGCAACTCCGGCGACCTCGTGGCCGTCACGCCCAACGCCACGACCATCGCCATGTTCGACACGGCGCACTTCAAGATGGTGCAGTACGGCTCGCTGGTGGAGTTCGTGGCCAGCATCGGCGGCATGCTCGCGGCCTGGAACACCCGTCTGGCGCAGTACTTCGACGAGGTGGAGGACATGCTCGGCCGCTCCGAGACCGAGGAGACGGACCTCGCCGCCCGCACCGCGTACCTCAGCCAGCAGCAGCTCCGGCTGCACCGTTTCGCGGGCCGTGCCCGGCGCGCGATGTCCGTCGTGAGCTCGCCGACGCTGCTGGCCTCGGCCACCGAGTACCAGCAGATGGCCGAGCTGCTGCGGGCGTTCGACCTCACCCGCCAGTCGCGCGAGTTCGACCGCCGGCTCCGCGAGCTGCTCGCCGAGCCCATCGCCGCACGCCTGGCGACCGTCCGCCGGCAGCACGAGGAGCGCGAGGCACTGGAGCAGCGCCGCACCCTGGAGGGCCTCACGGTCGCCGTGTCGACGTTCGCCGTGCTCACCGTGTTCCACACCCTGCTCACCATCGCCCTCGACGCCGGCGTGTGGGAGGGCTGGCTCCCCGTGACGCTGGCGATCGCGTCGAGCATCGTCGGGCTGGTCGTGGCGGTGGTGGTGTTCCAGCTGTGGGTCGGCCGCCTGCGGCGCCGGCCCGTCGGCGCCGTGGACCGGGCGCTGCGCCTCTACGTCGCGGCGGGGGGCTCTACCTCGCGCCGGTGACGTGTCCGACGACGGAGCGGGCGCGCTCGCGGGCCCAGGCGTCCGCCGCCAGCACGCCCGCGACCGACGACGCGTCGCCGGGCTCGCTCGCGTGCGCATCGACGACGGCGGCCACGGTGTCCACGATGTCGGTGAACCCGATCGCGCCGTCGTGGAACGCGTCCACGCACACCTCGTTCGCCGCGTTGTAGACGGCGGGGAACGTGCCCGCGGCCTCGCCCACCTGGCGGGCGAGCCGCACCGCGGGGAACGCGTCGTCGTCCAGCGGCTCGAACTCCCAGCTCGCGGCCCTGGTCCAGTCGATCGGCACGTCGACGCCGTCCAGCCGCTCCGGCCACGACAGACCGAGTGCGATCGGCACGAGCATCCGCGGCGGCCCCGCCTGCGCGATGGTGGACCCGTCGACGAACTCGACCATCGAGTGGATCATCTGCTGCGGGTGCACGACGACGTCCACGCGCGAGAACGGGACGTCGAACAGCAGGTGCGCCTCGATGACCTCCAGCCCCTTGTTGACCAGGGTGGCGGAGTTGGTCGTGATGACCCGCCCCATCGAGAAGTTGGGATGCCGGAGCGCCTGGGCCGGTGTCACGTCCCGCAGCTCGGCGCGCGACCTCCCGCGGAACGGGCCGCCCGACGCCGTCACGACGAGGCGCCGCACCTCCGCCGCGCTCCCGGAGCGCAGCGACTGCGCGATCGCGGAGTGCTCGGAGTCCACCGGGACGATCTGGCCCGGGCGCCGTACGGCGGCCCGCACCAGCGGGCCGCCGACCACGAGCGACTCCTTGTTGGCGAGCGCCAGCGCGGATCCGGCCTCCAGCGCCGCCAGCGTGGGCCGCAGGCCCACGGATCCCGTGATGCCGTTGAGCACGACATCGCTCCCCCGTCCCGCGAGCTCCGTCGCGGCGTCCGGCCCGGCCAGGGCCTCGACACCGGCGGCCCAGGCCGCGGCGAGCGCCTCGTCGACGTCGCCCGCGCGGCCGGCGTCGGCCACGGCGACGGCCCGCACGCCGAGCTCGGCGGCCTGCTTCGCGAGGGCGGCGACGTCGCCGCCGGCGCTCAGCGCGTCGACGCGGAAGCGATCGGGATGCCGGAGGACGACGTCGATCGCCTGCGTGCCGATGGAACCCGTGGAACCGAGGATGGTGACGCTGCGCACGGGCCCATCCTCCCAGACCGCGGGTCGCGTCCGGGTCCCTGTCGCCCCTACCGGGGCCTGGCCGTCGGGGACGTCACGCTCCGCGGGTCGCACGCCTCGGACAGGATCGCCAGGGAGAGGTCGAGGTCCTCGCGGTAGCGGGTGCCGTGCAGCGCGACCAGGTCGTGCCGGATCGCCACGGCCTCGGTGGCGTGCTCCATGGCCTCGTCGCCCAGGCCGAGCGTCACCAGGAGTGACGCGCACGCCGAGCAGGCGCGGGCGAGCTCCGGGCGGTAGCGCGCCGGGTACCGGGCCGCTGGGCCGCGCAGCAGGCCGACGGACTCGCGCAGGAGCTCCGCGGCCTCGGCGACGCGGCCGAGGTCCGCGTAGGTCGCCCCCAGGTTCATGCACGCCGACGCGAGGTCGGGCCGGTGGCGGTCGGGCTCGTCGGCCGAGAGGCGGCGGAGGATCTCGACGGCCTCCCTCGTCGGTTCCACGGCCTGCTCGGGCTTCCCGAGGTCGGAGTACCGTACGCCGAGGTTCGACAGCGAGCGGGCCAGGTACTGGTCGTACCGCTCGGGCGCCTCGGCCGCCAGGTCGCGGCGGATCGCGACGGCCTCCTGCTCCAGCGGGAGGGCCTCGGCGAACCTGCCCAGCCGCGAGCAGGTCACGCCGAGGTTGGAGAGGGAGGACGCGAGCATGTAGGTGTACGCGCGGGGATTCTGGCGGGCGAGCCGGCGCCGGGTGGCGAGGGCCTCGGTCTCGAGGGCGTAGGCGTGCTGGGTGCGGCCCATGCCCGACAGGTGCGCGCCGAGCTGGGCGAGCGAGAGCGCGAGTTCCCAGTCGTACCGCTCGGGTTCGGCCGCGGCGAGGTGCCGGCGCATCTCCAGCGCCTCGGTCTCGGCCACGACGGCCTCATCGAGGCGGCCCAGCTCGGCGAGCGCGTAGCTGCGGAGCGACAGCGCGTACGCCAGCTGCGGCTCGAAGTCGACCGCGTACCGGCGCGCGAGCCGGCGCCACAGGTCGAGCCCCTCGGTCAGAGCCTCCAGCGCCTCCGTCGGCCGGCCGAGGTCGGCGGCCGGGCCGCTGCCGATCAGCGCCCACGCGAGCTGTGCCTCGTACTGGACCGGGTCGCGCTTCACGAGCCGGCGGAGTACCGCCACCTCCTCCAGTCCGGCTTCGTCGGACTCCGCGTACCGGCCGAGGGCCGTGTACGTCGACGAGATGGCCCGGAGCACGAGCGCGAGCCCGGGCTCGTCCCACTCGGCCTCGCGCGGCGGGGACGTGCGCAGGATGCCGAGCGCCTCGGTCAGCACGGCGAGCGCGTCCGAGTGCCGGCCCAGGCTGGTGCGGACGGTGCCGAGTCCGCACAGTGATCGTGCGAGGCACCGGCCGTAGCGTTCCGGGTCCTCGGCGGCCACCACGCGCCACGCGGCCACCGCCTCGGAGGCAGGCTGGAGCGCTTCCTGGTGCCGTCCGAGTGCCCAGAGCGCGCGTGTGCGGTGGGTGAGGGCGTCGGCCCAGGACGCGGGCGTGCCGTCCAGGTCCAGGATCCGTGCGGTGAGCGCCTCCATCAGGCCCCCGGGCGGCGCCGGATGCTGCGGGAGCAGGCACAGCAGCCCGCCGAGCGCGGCCGGATCGGGCGGCAGCTCGTCGACGACGCGGCGCAGCACGGCCTCGACCGGTGCCCGCCCGGACCCGGGCGGCGGGTCGATCTGCGCGCAGCAGAGGGTCACGGCCACCCGGTGGGCCACGGCGGCGGGCAGCCCGCGGGTCCAGCCGTCCGCGAGCCATGGCGTGGCCGCGAGGCGCTTCGCCACGTGCTGCTCGACCATCCGGTGCGGCACCGCGGAGCCCAGGTCGCCCGCCGGGCCGGCCAGTCCGCGCAGCCAGGACACGCCGGCGTCGGTCGCCAGGACGGGCGCGGTCCGGCGCAGGGCCTCCCGTGCGGCGTCGTCCGAACCGGTGCCGAGCAGCATTCCGGCCGCGACGGCGTCCTCGACGTCGTCCGTGGGCAGGCCGGCGCGGGCGGCCTCGGCGGCCCACCGGTCCCGCTCCCGGTCCAGCAGCACGCCGAGCGCCCGTGCGGGGTCCACCAGGACCGGCGGTTCCCCGGGCGACGGTACGGCGGGCCCGCCGTCGGCGACGGCGACGAGCGCGGCGGCGTGCAGGTCGAGCGGGCACGCGCGGTCAGCGGACCGCCGCACGGCCAGCGCCGGGGCGGAGGTGCCCAGGCGGCGTGCGAACGCCCGGGCCGCGGCGGTGACGACGGCCTGCTCGTCCTGGTCGTGCGGCGGGGCGAGGTGGGTGGAGGAGGCGCGTACGTCGTCGGCCCACAGGTCGCAGGCCCAGCGCAGCCGGTGCCACCACTCCCGGCCGGTCCGGGCGAGCAGCAGCACGCGCAGCTTGCCGCCCGCCGTCGGGCGCAGCCCGGCGAGGAGGGCCGCGAGGTCGGTGCGCGAGGCGGCGTCGTCGACGATCACGAGCGTCCTGCGGGCCGCCGGAGCGCCGGACGACAGGACGGCGCGCACGGCGGTGTCGTCGTCGGCCGGCCGGATCCACGCGCAGCGCCACCCGGACCGGGAGAGACGCCGTGCCGCCTCGACGGCGAGGCGCGTCTTGCCGACCCCGCCGAGCCCGGTGGTCAGCCGGACCTGGACGGAGTGCGGCTCGCGGCACCAGGCCAGCAGCTCGGCCAGGTCGGCGTCGCGGCCGGAGTAGGGGACGACGCGCCGCTCCGGGTCGAGGAGGCAGGCCGGGCCGGAGGACGAACGGCCCCGGAAGGGTCCGGCGTTCGCGATGCGCCGCCACGCCGTGCGCGTACGTTCCAGCACCTGGGGGCCTGTCCGGCCGTCGATGTCCACGCTCATGGTGCCCCAGTGAACTCCCGGCGTGGGCACGACTCCAGTCTTGCGCGTGATGCGCTCCGGGCCGCGCCCGCCCGGCCGAGCATGCCCAGGATTCCCTTCTTGCACGCTATATGGCTGTTCAACCGACAAAGCCACTCAAAGGATGCCGTCAGTTGCCAACTCTCACGTTGCGGTTGAACTTGAGGTCACTTAGCGTCGCGGCATGAGCGTTCACACGGACCAGAAACCGAGCAGGTCGGCGTTCTCGGTGATGAGCAGCGCGCTCATCACGGCGACCGCCGTCACCGTCGCCACGACCGTCGCCGTCGCCACCGTCGCAGCACCGGCGGCCGCCGCCCCGGCGGACGCCGGCCACGCGGCCACCGCACGGACCGACACCGCCACCGACGATTCCGGCGCCCCGATCTACCGCGTCTACGCCACCCGCGAGGGCCTCGTCGGTCACACCACCGCGAACGGCCACCGGATCCGGGAGGACGACCACTTCGTCGCGCTGCCGTCGCGGCACGCCCTCTCCGAGAAAGGGCAGGGAGCCCATTCGGTGCGCGTCTGCGCACCGGCGACGGCGCGCTGCGAGTACGCACCCGTATGGGACGTGGGCCCGTGGAACATCGACGACAACTACTGGAACTCCGCGCGCCACCGCGAACGCTTCGCCGACCTGCCGCGCGGCGTCCCCCAGGCACAGGCCGCTTACCACGACGACCACAACGGCGGCAAGGACGGCTTCGGGCGGGTGGTCCGCAACCCCGCGGGGATCGACCTCGCGGACGGCATGTTCTACGACGGACTCGGCCTGACGGACAACGCGTGGGTCGACGTCACGTTCCTCTGGCTCGGGGACGGCCCCACCGGCACCATCCGCACGGGGACGAGATGGCCGCTCAACGTCCGCTCCGGGCCCGGCACCAGCTACGCGAGGTCGGGCCTGGCCGCGGCCGGGACCCGGGTGACCATCCAGTGCACCGTCTGGGGCGAGTGGGTCGACGGCCACCTGGGCAGCACTCCCCTGTGGAACAAGATCGGCCCGGGGCACTTCGTCTCGGACGCCTACACCCGCACCGGCACGGGTCGGCCCGTCGCACCTGCGTGCTGACGCCTGCGGCGCCTTCGACAGCATGCGCGAGCCGGACCATACGTACCACAACGGGACCATAGAGGCAGCGAGCGACCCCATGGGCGATCACAGTCAGGGTCTCGAAGCGGTAACGAAATGATTCCGCCGCCGGGCCGCCGGGCGGCACCGCCGGGCGTGCTGCCGCTGCGCACGTCGATGCAGGTCAGAGGCCATTTTTGGGACACGCTGGGTGACGCGTGCCCGGGTGCACGAGAGCACCGACACTCTGTTCCCACTGTCGTTGAGAACCTAGACGGCATCGGCATAGGGTCAAACCAAATCCAGGCAAACCCGAACGGCGCGCCAGGGCGGCGCGCCGCGAAACCGAAAGGTCGTGGCCATATGGCCCTCCGACGCAAGAAGACCCTGGTCGCGCTGACTGCGGTCGGCGCCCTGACCCTCGCCGGCTGCGGGGGCGGCGACGATCCCGGCGGTGAGGGCGGTGACGGCGAGGTCCTCACCATCGGCATCGCCAACGAACAGCCGTACGGCTTCATGGACGCGGACGGCAACGCGACCGGGTTCGCGCCCGACGTCGCCCGTGAGGTCCTCTCCAACCTCGGTTACGGCGAGCCCGAGTTCGAGGTCGTCGAGTTCGGCAACCTGATCGGCGGCCTGCAGGCCCAGCAGTTCGACATGATCGCGGCCGGCATGTACATCAACGAGGAGCGCCTCGCGCAGATCCAGTTCTCCGACCCGGACTACTGCACCAGCGAGTCCCTCGCCGTGCCGGAAGGCAACCCGGAAGGGGTCGTCGACTACAGCTCCTTCGCCGACAACTCCGACCTCACGATCGCCGTGGCCAGCGGCACCGTCGAGGTCGGTTACGCGGAGGAGGCCGGCATCGGGGAGGACCAGATCAAGTCGTTCCCGGGCATCGACCAGATGTACCAGGCGCTGGAGGCCGGGGAGGTCGATGCCGTCACCGGTACCGCGGCCACGGTCAACGGCCAGATCGCCGGACGCGAGGGACTCGAGTCCGTCGAGCCGTTCTTCCCGAAGGACGCCGAGGGCAACGAGACCCTCCCCTGCGGCGGCTACGGCTTCCGCCTCGACGACACCGAATTCCGCGACGAGTTCAACGCCGAGCTGAACACGCTGCGCGAGGACGGCACCACGATGGAGATCATCACCAGCTACGAGGGCTTCGACGACTCCGACGTGGAGCTGGCGAACGACCTCACGGTGGCCGACTTCGAGGAGTGACCACCCAGGACCCGCGGGCTCCGGGGCCGGATAACGGCCCCGGAGCCCGCGCCTTGACCGCCGGAAAGAGTTGATCTACGTGGAAGCATGGCTCCTGACGGGTAGCCAGTACACGCTCCTGCTCCGAGGAGCACTCGTCACCCTCCAGATCCTGGGCCTCGCCTTCGTGGTCGGGATCGTCCTCTCGCTCGTCGCGGGCGTCGCCCGGCTCTCGGACCGTGCCTGGGTGCGCGGCATCGCCCTGGGCTTCGTCGAGTTCGCGCGCGGCATCTCCTCGATCATCCTGCTGTTCATCGTCGCGATCGCGATCCCGATCCTGCTCGGGGTGCCGCAGGAGAACCTGATCCTGCTCGCGACGTTCGCGCTCGGCATCAACATGGGCGGGTACGGCGCCGAGATCATCCGCGGCGCGATCCAGTCGGTGCCGAAGGGACAGACCGAGGCGTCGATCTCGCTGAACCTCACGCCGATGCAGCGGCTGCAGCACGTCATCCTGCCGCAGGCGATGACGGTCATCCTGCCGCCCCTGGGCAACCTCACCATCGAGATCCTCAAGGGAACCGCACTGGTCAGCCTCATCGGCCTCACCGACATCATGCAGATGGCACGGAACGTCCGGCAGCAGCAGCTCGCCGACGTCGTCGGGGACCTTCCCATGCTCTACCTGAACGTCCTCATCCTCTACTTCATCCTGGCACAGGTGATCAACCTGCTCTTCCGGCTCGCCGAACGGCTGATGAACAAGCGCTACGAGGGCGGTCCCGCCCTCACGACCGAAGAGCTGGAACGACTCCGGCCCACGTCGGCCTCGGGGACGGTGAGCTGAGATGACGCAGACGACATCTCCCGTCGGCCCCGTCGTCGAGGAGTTCCGGCCGCACCGCCGGTGGTTCCAGCGCCCCGCCGTCCTCGTTCCCCTGATCCTGAACGCGGTGGGCTTCGCCCTGCTCATCGGCGTGGTGACCGTGCCGGCGAACTACCGGACGCAGATGCCCGCCCCGCCCGGCGACGTGTCGTTCGACTGGATGTTCTTCTTCCACATGGTCCCGCTCATGGTGCAGGGCGTGCTCGTGATCGCGAAGGCCACCGTGCTGGGCTTCATCGTGGCGATCGTGCTGGGCTTCTTCATGGCGCTCGGCCGGCGCGCACGTCAACGCTGGGTGAGCTGGCCGACGGCGTTCGTGATCGAGTTCATCCGCTCCACCCCCCTGCTGGTGCAGCTGTTCTTCTGGCAGGCGCTGGTCCGCTCCATCGACGGCGTCTCCCTCACGCCGCTCGAGATCCTGACGCTCGGTCTCGGTATCCACTACGCGACCTATTGCTCGGAGGCCTACCGGGCCGGGATCAACAGCGTGGCCAAGGGGCAGTGGGAGGCCGCCACGGCGCTCAACCTCGGGCCCACGACCACGTGGACACGGGTGATCATCCCGCAGGCCGTGCCGAACGTGCTTCCCGCGCTGGGCAACTACCTGGTGGCCGCCTTCAAGGACGCCCCGCTGGGCGTTGTCGTCAACGTCCACGGCCTGCTGTTCTTCGCGGACCAGGTGCGCGCCGAGACCTTCCGGGCCACCGAGCCGTACCTGCTGGCCGGCGTCGGCTTCCTGCTCGTGAGCCTCCCCGCCGCCTGGGCCGTCCGCCAACTCGAGAAGAGGATTTCCTATGAGCGTGTCTGAGACCGCGAGCCAGATCTCGGAAAAGGGAGCCGCGGGCGTCCGGATGCGTGGCGTGACCAAGGCTTTCGGCAGCAACGTGGTGCTGCGCGACCTCGACCTGGATGTCGGCCCGGGCGAGCGCGTGGTCATCATCGGCCCGTCCGGTTCGGGCAAGACGACGATCCTGCGCGCCACCATGACGCTCGAGCGCATCGACTCGGGCACCATCGAGGTCGGCGGCCGGCACCTGTACCACGAGCTGCACGGCAACAAGCTGCGCCCGGCGCGGGAGTCCCACATCCGCGACGTGCGCTCGGACATCGGCATGGTGTTCCAGCACTTCAACCTGTTCCCGCACATGACGGCGCTCGAGAACATCATGCTGGCGCCCATGAAGGTGCACGGAAAGTCTCGCGAGCGGGCGCGTGACGCGGGCATGGAACTGCTGGAGAAGGTCGGGCTGGCCCACGCGGCGAACCAGACGCCGGGACAGCTCTCCGGCGGTCAGAAGCAGCGCGTCGCCATCGCGCGGTCCCTCGCGTGCGAGCCGAAGGTGATGCTCTTCGACGAGGTCACCTCGGCCCTCGACCCGGAACTCGTCGGGGAGGTCCTCAACGTGCTGCGCGACATCGCCGAGGAGGGCCGCACGACGATGATGCTGGTGACCCACGAGATGGGCTTCGCCCGTGAGATGGCCGACCGCGTCCTGATGTTCGACGGCGGCCAGGTCATCGAGTCCGGCGCCCCGGCGGACGTCCTGGGTGCCCCGCAGCACGAACGCACGAAGGCCTTCCTGGGCGCCGTCAAGGCCCACTGACCAGGGGACCCTCCCCGCATCCCGTCGGGGCAGTACGTCGCGTGACCGGCGTACTGCCCCGACGTTCTCGCCGGCCGCGCCGCGCCGGCTCCCGCGCGACCTCCTACTTGGGCTGCATGCGGATCGCGCCGTCCAGGCGGATGACCTCGCCGTTGATCAGGGGGTTGGCCACGATCTGGCCGACCAGGGACGCGTACTCGGCCGGGGAACCCATGCGCGAGGGGTGCGGGATCTGCGCCGCCAGGCTCGCCTGCACGTCCTCCGGCATCCCGTCCATCATCGGGGTCCGCATGATGCCGGGCGCCACGGTCACCACCCGCACCAGGAGCTTCGACAGGTCGCGCGCGATCGGCAGCGTCATCGACGCCACACCGCCCTTGGACGCCGCGTAGGCCGCCTGACCGATCTGCCCGTCGTACGCGGCGACCGACGCGGTGCACACGATCACGCCTCGCTCCGGCGTCTCCGGGCCGCCCGGAACCTGTCCCACGCCCGGCTCGTTCGCTGCCATCTCCGCCGCCGCCAGCCGCGTCACGTTGAACGTCCCGACGAGGTTCACGCGCACCGTGCGCTCGAACACGTCGAGCGGCGCCGGGCCCTCGCGGCCGACCGTCCGGCCCGCGGTCGCGATCCCGGCGCAGTTCACCACCACCCGCAGCGCACCGGCTTCGCGCGCTGCGTCGACCGCGGCCCGCACCTGGTCCTCGCTGGTGACGTCCGCCGCGACGAACCGGGCGCCGTGCCCGATCTGCCGCGCGGCCTCCTCGCCACGCGACGACGGCAGGTCCACCAGGATCACCGATGCCCCGTCGTCGGCCAGCGTCCGCGCCGTCGCGAACCCGAGGCCCGACGCCCCTCCCGTGACGATCGCCGATGCTCCGTCCAGCTCCATGTATGCCTCCTCGATGAGGTACTGCCGCGCGGGGTCTCCGCGCCCGACGAGGACAGCCTAGGAGGTCACTCGACGCCGAGCAGGACCTCGACCGCGCGGGAGAAGAACGCGTCCACGGACGCCTCCTCGTAGGCCTCCGGCCCCCGGGCACGGCCGAAGGTCGCGGAGCGTACCTCCGCGGCCGACAGCGGCTCCTGCCGGTCGAAGTAGCCGACGAGCCGATCGCACATGTCGTCGACGTCGTCCATGTTGTAACCCTGCTGGCCGCGCTCGGCGGGTGCGAACTTCTCGCCGTCGGACCGGCCCAGGCGGCCGTACAGCGTCCTGGCCCGCTCGGCGAGCGCGTTCATCCATGCCTGCTGGCCGTTCGCGGACACGTACTCGGCGCGCTGCCGCGCGATGAACGCCGCCTCGAGCCGGTCCAGCGCCGCGTCGACCTCGTGCGTGTTGTACCCGCCGCGCACCAGGTCGAACGTCGACGCCTGGATGTCGGCACTGGTCACACGCTCAGCGGTGCGACCCTCGTACGCCTGGCGGGCGTGCTCGAAGAACTCGTCCACCTCATCCCTGGCGTAGCCGGTGCGGTACGGGGGAACGTTGTTGAACATGCCACCACTCACTCGTCGTCCTCCTCAGCGGCCAGCTGTCCGCAGGCGCCGTCGATATCGCTGCCGCGTGTGTCCCGGATCGTCGTGGGAATCCCGTGACCGCGCAATCGTGCCACAAACTCGTCCTCGACCTCTCGGTCACTGGCGGTCCAGATCGAGCCGGGCGTCGGGTTCAACGGGATCGGGTTGACGTGCACCCAGCCCTTGCCCCGGGCGTTGAGCTTCTTCCCGAGCAGGTCGGCACGCCAGCCGTGGTCGTTCATATCCTTGATGAGAGCGTACTCGATCGACACGCGACGGCCCGTGACCTCGTAGTAGTGCCGGGCGGCGTCGATCGCCTCGTCCACGTTCCAGCGTGTGTTGACGGGGACGAGCTCACTGCGCAGGTCGTCGTCGGGCGCGTGCAGGCTCAGCGCCAGCGTGACGGGGATGCCCTCGTCGGCCAGCTTGCGCATGGCGGGCACCAGCCCCACCGTGGAGACCGTGATGTTGCGCGCGCTCATGCCGAGGCCGTCCGGCTGCGGGGCCACGAGCGTGCGGACGGTCTCCATGATCGCCTTGTAGTTCGCCAGGGGCTCGCCCATGCCCATGAAGACCAGGTTGTTCAGCCTTGCGGGACCCCCGGGGATCTCTCCCCGGTCCAGCGCGCGGAACGCGGCGCGCACCTGCTCCAGGATCTCCGCCGTGGACAGGTTCCGTGTCAGGCCGAGCTGGCCGGTCGCGCAGAACGGGCACGCCATCCCGCAGCCCGCCTGGCTCGACACGCACAGCGTGGTGCGGTGCGTGTATCGCATCAGCACCGACTCGACCTTGGCGTCGTCGAACAGGTGCCAGAGCGTCTTGACCGTCGTCCCGCCGTCGGCCTCCATGACCCTGGTGGGACGGATCAGCTGGGGGAACATCGCCTCGGCAAGCGCGGCGCGACTCGCGGCCGGCAGGTCGGTCATCTCGTCCGGGTCGGACGTGAAGTGCGTGAAGTAGTGCGTGGCCAGCTGCTTGGCCCGGAAGGGCTTCTCCCCCGCCTCGACCACGGACGCCACGCGCTCGGCCGCACTCAGGTCCGCGAAGTGGCGCGGTGGCTTGCCTCGCCGGCGCGGGGCCATCTGAAGCGGGATGGGCAGGGTCTCGTCACCAGGACGGACTTGGGAGGCAGGGGAAGGAACAGGCATCAGGCGACCACCGAGAGGACGAGATAGACGAAGGGCGCGGTCAGCAGGAGCGAATCCAGCCGGTCGAGCACACCCCCGTGCCCCGGGAGCAGCGAGCCCATGTCCTTCAATTCTAGGTCGCGTTTGAGAAGTGACTCGGCCAGGTCCCCGATCGTCGCCGTGACGGCGGTCAGCACACCCAGGACGACACCCACCAGAGGGTCCACGCCGAGCCCGTAGACCGCGCCCAGCACGCCCACGCCCGAGGCCAGCACGAGGGAGCCCATGAGGCCCTCCCACGACTTCTTCGGGCTGACGGTCGGGGCGAGCGGGTGGCGCCCCAGCAGCACCCCGGCGATGTAGCCGCCCGTGTCGTTCGCGACCGCCAGCAGCACGAAGAGGGCCACGCGGATCTCGCCGTCGGGCTGCGCGAGCATCAGCGCGACGAATCCGCCGAGGAACGGCACGTAGGCCGCGCCGAAGGTCGCCGCGGCGGCGTCGCGGACCGCCGTCGTCCCTGAACCGTCGAGCGCCCGCCACACCACGCACGCGCCCACCGTGAGGACGAAGGCGACCAGCAGCGCCTCCGGGCCGCCGTAGTAGGCCGAGACGATCATCCCGACCGTGCCGGCGAAGAGCGGCGTCATCGGCAGCCGCAGCTGACGGCGGGCGAACGCCTGCCGCAGCTCCCACAACCCCGCCCACATGAGCAGGACCTCGAACCCGAGGAACGGCTCCGGGCGCCAGTACAGGGACGCGGCGACGGCCGCGAGAAGGAGGAGGCCGACGGTGATCGCGGCCGGCAGGTTGCGGCCGGCACGCGACGTCCGGTCTGCGGCCGGCTCCGGCGACCGTGGCATCGGGACCTCGCTCGGAAAAGGTACTGGCTGGGCGGTAGTGGGCTGTGCTGGGCGGGGCATCAGACCTCGAGCAGCTCGCTCTCCTTGCCCGCGAGCAGCGCGTCCACGGCCTCGACGTGGCGCTTGGTCAGGGCCTCGAGGTCCTTCTCCGCGCGGGCCACCTCGTCCTCGCCCGCCTCGCCGTCCTTGACGATCCGGTCAAGCGTGTCCTTGGCCTTGCGGCGCACGTTGCGCACGACGACGCGCGCCTCCTCCGCCTTCTGCTTGGCGAGCTTCACGTAGTCGCGGCGGCGCTCCTCGGTGAGGGTGGGCATGATCACGCGGATCGCGTTGCCGTCGTTCGACGGGTTGACGCCGAGGTCGGAATCGCGCAGGGCCTTCTCGATGGTGGTCATCGAGCTCTTGTCGAACGGGGAGATCAGCACCGTGCGCGCGTCCGGGATGTTGAACGACGCCAGCTGCTGCAGCGGCGTCGGAGCCCCGTAGTACTCGACGGTGATCTTGTTGAACATCCCGGCGTTCGCGCGCCCGGTACGGATACCCGCGAAGTCCTCCTTGGCGATCTCGATCGCCTTCTCCATCTTCTCCTCGGCTTCGAGGAGTGTCTCGTCGATCACCGCTACTCCTGTCTCTTGCTGCTGGTCCGTTGGGGCACTGCTAGGTCACTCTAGTCCGAGGAGGCGACGCGAGCGGGCAGTCCTATCGCGCGGTGACGAGCGTGCCGAGCGGCTCCCCCTGGAGGACACGCGTCACGTTACCGTCCCCCTCCATGCCGAAGACCCGCATCTGCACGTCGTTGTCGCGGCACATGCTCAGTGCGGTGGCATCCATGACCGCGAGCCCCTTGACGAGAGCCTCGGTGTAGGTGACGTGGTCGAGCCGCCGGGCGTCCGGCACCTTGCGGGGGTCCGCGTCGTACACGCCGTCGACCCCGTTCTTGCCCATGAGCACCTGCTCGCAGTGCGTCTCCAGCGCGCGCTGCACGGAGACCGTGTCCGTGGAGAAGTACGGCAGGCCCGCGCCGGCGCCGAAGATGACCACACGCCCCTTCTCCAGGTGCCGGATCGCACGCAGCGGGATGTACGGCTCGGCCACCTGCCCCATCGCGATCGCCGTCTGGACCCGGGTGGTGACCCCGGCCTGCTCGAGGAAATCCTGCAGCGCGAGGCAGTTCATCACCGTGCCGAGCATGCCCATGTAGTCGGCCCGCGCCCGGTCCATGCCCGCCTGGCTCAGCTCGGCACCGCGGAAGAAGTTCCCGCCACCGACGACGATCGCCACCTGGATCCCGCTGCGCACCGCGTCGCCGACCTCGGCGGCGATCCGGCGCACGACCCCGGCATCCAGCCCGACACTGCCACCACCGAAGGCCTCGCCCGAGAGCTTCAGGAGCACACGGCGCGCGGGATTGCCCTCGGAGTCGACGGCCTTGCCCGTCGCCGCGTGCGGTGTCATCGCGGCCGCCGTGGGCAGCAGCCGCTTCTCCTTGCCGCTCCGGTCGTCCTGATCGCTCACGTGCCTCGCCCTTCGTTCGTGGTGCTCTCCTGAGAAATCGTGCCGCACGGGCCGCCCCGTCGCGCCCCGTCGTCGATATGCAGGTGGCCCGGCCCGCGTGTGCGCGGGCCGGGCCACCTGTGGTGCGTCAGGAACCGACGCGGAAGCGAACGAACGCCTGGAGCGAGCCGTTCACGCCGGCGACGTACTTGCCGACCGTCGTCTTCTGGTCCTTGGCCAGCGGCTGGTCCAGCAGCACGACCTCCTTGAAGAAGCCGTTCAGGCGGCCCTCGACGATCTTCGGGAGCGCCGCCTCCGGCTTGCCCTCGGCGATCGAGCGCTCGCGAGCGATCTCGCGCTCCTTGTCGACGACGTCCGCCGGGATCTCCTCGCGGGTCAGGTACTTCGGCGCCAGGGCGGCCACGTGCTGGGCCACGTCCTTGGCGACGGCAGCACCCGCTTCGTCGGTCACCACGACGACGCCCACGCTCGGCGGCAGGTCCTTCGCCGTCCGGTGCAGGTAGGTCGTGATGCTCGGGCCCTCGACGCGTGCGACGCGGCGCAGCACGACCTTCTCGCCGAGGGTCGCGCCCTCGGTCGCGATCAGGTCGGCGACCGTGCCGTCACCGGCGGGCGCGGCCGCGGCAGCGACCTCGTCCGTGGCGCCCGCGGCGGCCGCGGCCTCGAGAACCGTGTCGGCCAGGGCGATGAACTTCTCGTTCTTCACGACGAAGTCGGTCTCGGCGTTCAGCTCGATCATCGTGGCGACCTGGCCGTCGGCGGCGTCGGTGACCTTGACCACGACGAGCCCCTCGGACGTGGCGTTGCCCTCACGCTTGGCGGCGCGGGCGAGACCCTTCTTGCGGATGATCTCGACGGCCTTCTCGGCGTTGCCGTCGGCCTCGTCGAGAGCCTTCTTGACGTCGAGCATGCCCGCGCCGGTCTTCTCGCGCAGAGCCTTGATGTCAGCGGCGGTGTAGTTCGCCATTGTCGTTCGTCCTCCGTGCAGGTAGGTCGGCTGTCACTTCTCGGTGGGCTCGGCGGCGGGCGCCTCGGCCTCTGCGGGCGCCTCGGCCTCGGGGGCCGGGGTCTCGGCGGGCACCTCGGTCTCCGCGACCGGGGTCTCGGCCGGCGTCTCGGCTGCCGGGGTCTCCTCCGCGGACGGGGCGGCCTCCGCGGCCGTCTCGCCCTCGGCGGGCGCCTCGGCCTCGCCCGACAGGAGCTCGCGCTCCCACTCGGCCAGCGGCTCGGCGACGGCGGAGGGCTCCTCCTCGGCACCGGTCTTGCCGGAGTGGCGCTTCATGAGGCCCTCGGCGGCGGCGTCGGCGATCACGCGCGTCAGCAGGCTGACGGACCGGATGGCGTCGTCGTTGCCCGGGATCGCGTAGTCGACCATGTCAGGGTCGCAGTTGGTGTCGAGGATCGCCACGATCGGGATGCCCAGCTTGCGGGCCTCGTCCACCGCGAGGTGCTCCTTGTTCGTGTCGACGATCCACACGGCCGAGGGAACCTTGGCCATGTCGCGGATACCGCCGAGCGTGCGCGCGAGCTTGTCCTTCTCGCGGCGCAGGACGAGGAGCTCCTTCTTGGTGAGGCCGGAGCCGGCCACGTCGTCGAAGTCGATCTCCTCGAGCTCCTTGAGACGCTGGAGGCGCTTGTGCACGGTGGAGAAGTTGGTGAGCATGCCGCCCAGCCAGCGGTGGTTCACGTACGGCATGCCGACGCGTGCGGC
Source organism: Myceligenerans halotolerans (assembly GCF_054782975.1). Taxonomy (NCBI): domain Bacteria; kingdom Bacillati; phylum Actinomycetota; class Actinomycetes; order Micrococcales; family Promicromonosporaceae; genus Myceligenerans; species Myceligenerans halotolerans. The sequence goes on along the minus strand of NZ_BAAGRL010000002.1, from coordinate 45,191 downwards.
CTGCTCGGCGACCGCCTCCTGCGCCTGCTTCTTGGTGCCGACGAACAGGATGGTGCCGCCGTGGGCGACCGTCTCCTTGACGAACTCGTAGGCACCGTCGATGTACGACAGCGACTGCTGGAGGTCGACGATGTAGATGCCGTTGCGCTCCGTGAAGATGAACCGCTTCATCTTCGGGTTCCAACGGCGGGTCTGGTGTCCGAAGTGGACACCGCTCTCGAGGAGCTGACGCATGGACACGACGGCCATGACACGTCCTTCCGGTGCACCGCAGGGCTCCGCCCATGCCGGTGCACACGATCTGGCGGCGGTCGCTCTCGCTCCCGCCGCGGTTTCCGGTTCCGTGGCGGCCGTCGGCTGACGGCCGTCCCTGGCGCCACCCCGCCCGGCGCCGCCGTCGGCCGGAAGCCGGGGGCGGACCGCTGCCGTGACGGGAACACGTGACGCGCGATGTCGACCGATGGCTCGCTCAGCACACCGATCGCGGCTCGCAGTCTACCGGACGACGACGGTGCCGGGCGTGGTCCCGCGTGTGATCCTCGCGGTCACACCCCGGTCAGCCGTGCCGCATGTGGCCGACGACGGTCACGGCGAGGCTCCCGAGACCCGCGACCAGCATCCCCAGGCCCACTCCGGCGCCACCCGCGAGCTCCAGCAGTACGGCACCGACCGCCGCCCCGGCGAGGATGAGCAGGACCGCGAGCAGGCGGCGCGCCCAGTTCTCACCGCTGCCCTGCGCGAGGCGCGAGTCCGCCGCCAGCCCGGTGAGCGTCGAGGTGACCACGACGGTGGTGACGTCCTTGACCGCGATCCGCCGGGCCGCGGCCGCCTGCAGGCCCATGGCGACGGCGAGCACGCCGGTCACGGTGAAGCCCCAGGGCGTCCCCTCGACCGGCGGTTCGATCATGGCCACCACGCCGAGCACGGTAGCGACCGTCCCGGTGACCGCGAAGGCGATGGTCGAGGCCCGGGCCCAGTCCCGCGGGGCGGCGTTCGTCAGGCGCCCGCCGAGCAGCGCACCGGCGAAGAACGCGCCGAGCGCGAGCAAGGGCCCCGCGACCGGCAGGTCGTCGCCGCCCGCGAGCGCCATGCCGAGGATGACGACGTTGCCCGTCATGTTCGCGATGAAGACGCGGTCGAGGCCGAGGTAGCCGACGGCGTCGATGATGCCGGTGGTGAAGGTCAGCACAAGCATCAGCACGAGCTGGGACGGGATCCGTGGGCCGGCGGCGGGAGTGGTGCTCACGGCGTCATGGTGCCATGGGCAACCAGTTCGGAGGTGCCGGGGTACGTGTCGCGGACGGCACGGCTCGGGGGCATGGCGCCGTCGGACGCCGACGCGAGGCTGTGGATCATCGGGATTGTGCACACGACGGCTCGGTGCCTCCCGCGCAGTGGCGGCCCGCGCGTCAGGCTCGTGTCATGAACTCTGTCGCCGCGATGCTCCTCACCCTCGCGCTGGTCGTCCTGCCGGCGAAGCCCGCCTACGGAGTCGTCGAAGCGCCGGACGACCGTCCGGGGGCCGGATCCGTGATGCGGATCGACGACCGGGCGCCGTGGGTGTACGTGCCGCCCGTGGGCCGTGCGCGTGCGCCGGCCGGGGTCGCGCGCGGGTTCGACGCGCCGGACAGCGCGTGGGGCGCGGGGCATCGCGGCGTGGATCTGGCCGCGGCCGCCGGTGCGGAGATCCGCTCGCCGGGCCCGGGGACGGTGACGTTCGCGGGCACGATCGCGGGCCGTGGTGTGCTCGTCGTGACGCATCCGGACGGGCTGCGCTCGAGCCTCGAGCCGGTGACCGCGGCCGTCCCGGTCGGCACCGCGGTGGCCGCCGGCGAGCCGGTCGGCACGGCCGGACCGCCGTCGGCCGGACACTGCGCCCCGGAGTCCTGCGTCCACTGGGGAGTCCGGCGCGGCGAACGCTACGTGGACCCGCTCTCGCTGCTGCGACCGGAGCGCCCCGCGATCGTGCTGCTCCCGGACGGGTGAGCCGTCCCGGCGGCCTCAGGCCCGCGGGAACGCCTGCGCGTAGACCGCGCGGAGCCGGTCGGCGTCCACGTGGGTGTAGCGCTGCGTGGTCGCCAGGCTGGCGTGCCCGAGGACCTCCTGGACGGACCGGAGGTCCGACCCGCCCTGCAGGAGGTGGGTCGCGGCCGAGTGGCGCAGCGCGTGAGGCGCGACGTCCTGGACGCCCGCGAGTGCCGCGAGCCGGTGGACCGACTCGCGCACCTGCCGTTGGCCCCATCGCCCGCCGCGCTCCCCCACGAGGAAGGCGTCGCCGGTGGTGACGGACACGAACTCGGGCCGGCCTTCGGAGAGCCAGTCCCGTACGGCGCGGGCGGCCGGGACGCCGAAAGGGACGACGCGCTCCTTGCCGCCCTTGCCCAGCACCCGGACGAGGCGTTCGCTCTGGTCCACCTGGCCGACGTCCACCGAGACGAGTTCCCCCACCCGGATCCCGGCACCGTAGAGCAGCTCGGCGGCGACCCAGGCCCGCAGCGCCGCGGGCCTGCCGGGGCCGTCGGTGCCGTGGGCGTACTCCCTCGCGGCGTCGAGCAGCCGGGCCGCGTCGTCGACGTCGAGCACGGTCGGCAGCGTCCGCGGCACCTTCGGGCTCGCGAGCCGCGCCGAGACGTCCTCGTCGACGAGGCCGCTGCTCGCGGCCCAGCGCAGGAAGGCACGGGCGGACGCGCCCCGGCGGGCGAGCGTGGACCGGGCGAGACCCCGGTCGGACTGGGCGGCGAGCCAGCCGCGCAGGGTCGCGAGGTCGAGCGCGCCGAGAGACCCGCGCCCGTGCCGTGTGGCGTACCGCAGCAAGTCCGTCACGTCGGCCAGGTAGGCGCGCCGGGTGTGCGCGGAGTGGCCGCGCTGGGTGTCGAGATGCGTGGCGAACCGGCTCACCGCCTGGTCGAGATCGTCGGGGAGCCGCGGCAAGCCGGACAGGTCCGTAAGGTCCACGTATTCCAGTTTGCTACCACGCCCGCGTTTCCGCGCGCACGTCCCACGGCGTGTCACCGGGGCGCGCGGCGCCAGTTCGCCCCCTCCTTCTCGGCGAGTCCGGCGAGAAGGAGGCGCCCGAGCTTGGCGCGTGTCTCGTCCACGCCGAGCCCGGCCACGCGTGCGACCGACTCCACGGGGACGGCCCGGCGCACCGGAAGGGCGTCGAGCACCGACTTCGCGAGAGGGTCGAGTCCGTCTCCCGGGCGTCGCTCGCCGCTGCGCACGGGTGCGGCATCGGACAGGTCTCCCGCGAGCTCGGCGGCCTCGGCCGCATCGGTCACGCACACCGCCGCGCCGGATCGCAGGAGCTCGTGGCAGCCCGCCGACGCCATCGAGGTGACCGGGCCCGGCACCGCCCCGACCGGCCGGAGGAGACGTGCCGCGTGGTTCGCCGTCGACAGGGCGCCCGAACGCATCGCAGCCTCGACGACCACGGTCGCCGAGCCCAGCGCCGCGATGATGCGGTTGCGCGCCAGGAACCGCTGGCGGAACGGCGTGGATCCGGGAGGGACCTCCGCGACGACGACGCCGTCGCTCATCGCGGCCTCCATCAGCCGCCGGTTGCCCGCCGGGTACAGCCGGTCCACACCGGAGGCGAGCAGCACGAGCGTGCTCCCGTCGACGGCGAGCGCCGCACGGTGCGCCTCGGCGTCGATGCCGTGCGCGCCGCCCGAGACCACGGTGAACCCGCGGGCCGCGACGCCGGAGGCCAGGTCCCGTGCGACGCGCTCCCCGTAGCCCGTCGACGCCCGCGAACCCACCAGCGAGACCGCACGCCGCGACAGGCGCGCCAGGTCGGTCCGCCCCCGCACCCACAGCGCATGCGGGCCGGCGGGCCCCAGGGACTCCAGGCGGTCGGGCCATCGGGCGTCACCCGGCACGAGAAGGGTGCCGCCCAGGCGGTCGAGTGCCTCGAGGTCCTGTGCCGGTGCGAGGTCCCCGAGCCGCGACGACCAGCGCCGGACGCCCGCCATGAGCACGGCCGCCGGCGATCGCCTGCCGTCCTCGGGCTCTCCGTCCGGCCGGTCGTCGGCGGGCCCATCGGCGCCGCTCAAGGTGCGGGCCACCCGCGCGCCCGCTTCCAGCCGGGCGAGTTCCGCGGCCGCGCCGCCGGGGCGGGCGGCGGCCCCGGCCACCCACTCGAGGGCCGCGCCGGCGCCGAGCACCGCGACGAGCGCCCCGGCCGCGATGACGCCCGGCTCGGCGAGACGCGACCACGCGGCGCGGGCGAGCACCGGGTCGGCCGTGTCGAATCCGAGCCGCGGCGGTGGGTCGAAGAGCGGCTCAGCCATGCCGGCCTCCCCGGCGCAGGCCGAGCGCGTCCCCGACGTCGTCCACCGTCGGGGCGTCGCGCCCGGCGAGGTCCGCGATGGTCCAGGCGACCCGCAGGACGCGGTCGGCGCCCCGGAGGCTCAGCATCCCGGTCGAGAGCGCATGATCGAGCAGGTCGCCGATGTCCTCGCGCGGGCGGAGAGTCTCCCGCAGCCACGACCCGGGGACCTCGGCGTTCGTCGTCCAGCCGGTGCCGCGCAGGCGTTCCCGCGCGGCCTGGCGCGCCGCCACCACCCGCTCCGCCACGGACGCCGTCGGCTCGCCCGTGCCGTGCTGCCGGTCGACGTTCGCGACCGGCAGGACCTCGACCTGCAGGTCCACGCGGTCCAGCAGCGGGCCGGACAGCCGGCCGAGGTACTTGCGCCGCACCGTGGGTGTGCAGGTGCACTCCAGGCCCTTGCCGATCGACATTCCGCAGGGGCACGGGTTGGCGGCGAGCACCATCTGGAACCGCGCCGGGTAGCGGGCCACTCCGGCCGTCCGGTGGATGGTGAGCTCGCCCTGCTCGAGCGGCTGCCGCAGCGTGTCCAGCACGCTCGGCCGGAACTCCGCCACCTCGTCGAGGAACAGAATTCCGCGGTGCGCCCGCGTCGCCGCTCCGGGTCGCGGCACCCCGGATCCGCCACCGACCACGGCCGCCGGGGTCGCCGTGTGGTGCGGGTCCTCGAACGGGGGACGACGGATCAGCCCGTCGGCCGGGTCGAACGTTCCCGCGACCGAGTGCACCGCCGTCACCTCGACGGCCTCACGGTCGGTCAGGTCCGGCAGGATCCCGGGGAGCCGGGAGGCGAGCATCGTCTTGCCGGAACCCGGTGGCCCGACGAAGAACAGGTGATGCCCGCCGGCCGCCGCGACCTCCAGCGCCCGGCGCGCGTCGGCCTGCCCGACCACGTCCGCCATGTCGCCCGGAGTGAAGGTGTACCCGCTGCTGCGGGGCCGCCGTACGGGCTCGACGCTGCGCACCAGCGCCGCGTCCCCACCGTGCAGGGCGACGACCTCGGCGAGACTGGCGGTGCCGATCACCCGGGCGCCCGGGACGAGGCGCGCCTCGTCGGCGTCGCTCGCCGCCACGACGACGCGCTCGTACCCTGCGTCCACCGCCGCCGCGACCGCCGGGAGCACGCCGCGCACGGGCTGGATCCGCCCGTCCAGCCCGAGCTCGCCGAGGTGCACGACGGAGTCCAGTCCGCCGGCGGGAATCTCGCCGGCACCGGCGAGGACCGCCACGGCGATCGCCAGGTCGTAGCCGCTGCCCCGCTTCCGGAGCGCCGCCGGAGACAGGTTCACCGTGATCTTCCGGACCGGCCAGGTCAGCCCGGTCGACGTCACGGCCGCGCGGACGCGGTCCCGGGACTCGTTGAGCGCGGTGTCCGGCAGGCCCACCACCGTGAATCCCGGCACGGTCGCGCTCAGGTGCGCCTGCACCTGCACCATGTGCCCTTCCAGGCCGACGAGCGAGACCGCCGTCGTGGTCGCCACGCCCATCAGAGCACCGCCTCCAGGTGCTCGACCACGGGCTCGGCACCGGAAGGCAGCGTCACCGCGATCACGTCGATCCGCACCGCGGACCAGTGCCGCGGCAGGTCGGCACCGTCACGTGCGCACGCGTCGTCGACCGCCTGCCGGTGCACCTGGGTCCACCGCCCGGCCAGCAGGCGCAGCCGGGCCAGCTTCCGCTCCGTCACCCCCTCGCTGGGATGCCCGAACCCGGCCCCCGACCGGGTCTTGACCTCGACCACCACGAGCACGTCGCCGTCGAGCGCGACGATGTCGAGCTCGCCGAGGCGCCCGCAGCGCCAGTTCGTCGCGAGCACGGTCCACCCGCGCGCCACGACATGCCTCAGCGCGATCCGTTCGCCGCTCCGGCCGACGTCGTTCTTGGTTCGCATCCGCCCCACCTCCGCGACCAGCCTGCGTCACGTCGCCCTCCCACGGAGGGACAGAAATCAGCACCTGTGCACAAGAAGCTCCGCCCACAGCGACCCGTCGGCATCTCCCCAGCGAAACTCCGCCGCAGCGGTCCACGGCCCTCGTCACACCACGACGAACACCCGCGAGGAGTCCGGGCGGCCGACAAGTCAGAGCGTCAGCTCAGCCTTGGCCAGCTCCTCCACGTTCACGTCCTTGAACGTCACCACCCGCACGGATTTCACGAACCGCGCCGACCGGTACACGTCCCACACCCACGCGTCGGCCATCCGCAGCTCGAAGTACACCTCGCCCGCGGCGGATCGCACCTGCAGGTCCACCTGGTTGGCGAGATAGAACCGTCGCTCGGTCTCCACCACGTACGAGAACAGGCTCACGACGTCCCGGTACTCGCGGTAGAGCGCGAGCTCCATGTCGGTCTCGTAGTTCTCGAGGTCTTCGGCACTCACCCGGCCATCATCGCACCCGGGAGGTTCCACGACCGCCGATGCAACACGCTGGCCCCGTGTTTCATCAGCGCCTCGAGGTGCGCGGGGGCGCTGTAACCCTTGTTGTTCTCCCACCCGTAGTGGGGATGGTCATCGGCGAGCCGTGTGAGGATCGCGTCCCGCTCGACCTTCGCCAGCACGCTCGCCCCGGCGACGGACGAGCAGCGCACGTCCGCCTTGATCATCGTGACGACGTCCGGCCCGACGTGGGGAACGCCCGGCCCGACGTCGAGGCCGCCGGACGCGAACAGGTCGGGTCCGGGATCGCTCAGCCAGTCGTGCTTGCCGTCGAGGAGGACGACGTCGACGGCGCCCACCTCGGACTGCACCGCGCTCAGCGCACGCTGCCCGGCGAACCGGAGGGCGGCGATGATGCCGTGCGCGTCGATCTCGGCGGCGGACGCGTGTCCCACCGCCGCGGCGAGCGCCCAGCGGCGCACCTTCGGCACGAGGACCTCGCGCGCGGCGGCGGTGAGCAGCTTCGAGTCGGCGAGGCCCTGCGGTGCGGTGCGGGTGCGCGCGTCGATGACGACGACGCCCACGCTCACCGGGCCGGCCAGGGCCCCTCGTCCCACCTCGTCCATGCCCGCGACGAGCCGCGGCCCGGAGGCGAGCAGCGCCCGCTCGGTGCGCAGTGTCGGCGTGGTCCGCGCCCTCTTCTCGGCCAACGCTTCGCGCCTCCGGTCAGGCGGACGGCTGCGGAGTCGGTTCCGTCGCGTCCGGGACGTCGTCGAACACGCTGGCCGGGTTGGAGTGCCACTCCATCCGGTCGAGCGGCCAGACCGTCGAGAACGCGGTTCCCACGACGTTGTCCACGGGGACGAACCCGCCCCCCGGCTTGCTGGTGTTGAAGCGGGAATCGGCCGAGTTCTGCCGGTGGTCGCCCATCACGAAGAGCATGCCGTCCGGCACCGTCACGTCGAACGCCTTGCCACCGCTGGGCGAGTTGCCCGGCTTCAGGTAGAGCGCCTCGTCGATCGCCACGCCGTTGACCCGCACCTCGCCGCCGCCGTTGGCGCACTCGTCGTCGCACACCACGTGGTCACCGGGGAGGCCGATCGCGCGCTTGATCAGGTGCTCCCCCGTGTCGGACGGAAGCAGCCCGACGACGGTCAGACCGGCGGTGATCGCGTTGCCGACCGGCCCCCGGTCGGGTGGCGTGTACGGCTGCAGCCAGCCGCCCGGGTCCACGAACACGACGATGTCGCCCCGCTCCAGGTCCACGAGGGTCGGCGTGAGGCGCGAGACCATGACCCGGTCACCCGTGATGAGGGTGTCCTCCATCGACGCGCTCGGGATGTAGAAGGACTGCACCAGGAAAGTCTTGATCAGGAACGACAGCACCAGGGCGCTGATCACGATGATCGCGATCTCCTTGAGGACCGCGAGCCCGCCGGACTGCTCCCTCGGGGATCGCCGCGGAGACTTTGCGTGCTGCGCCACAGGGTAGGTCGTCACAGATCTCACTTTGTCATCTCGGTAGGGTCGAGGCTCACGAGCCTCCACGACTGTAGTGCACCCTCCTGTGAGGATTCGCACCACACGCCGCCGGCCGGGCAGGTTGTCGCGTGACGCAATCACCTGCCCGGCCGGAGTGAGAATCAGGAAGCGACGGTCTCGCGCTTCTCCTTGATCTTCGCCTTCTTGCCGCGCAGGTTGCGGAGGTAGTACAGCTTCGCCCGGCGGACGTCACCGCGGGTCACGACCTCGATAGAGTCGATCGTCGGGGCGTGCAGCGGGAAGGTGCGCTCCACGCCGACGCCGAAGCTGATCTTGCGGACGGTGAACGTCTCGCCCACGCCACCGCCGTGGCGGCGGATGACGATGCCCTGGAACGCCTGGACACGGGAGCGGGTGCCCTCGATGACCTTGACGTTGACCTTCAGGGTGTCACCGGCACGGAACTCCGGGATGTCGTCGCGCAGCGAGGCGGCGTCGACGCTGTCGAGCTTCTGCATCGTTCTTCTCCGGACCTGCCACAGGTCAGGCGCGAATCTCGCGGCCGCGGTATCCCGCGGCCGACTGGGCTGATGTGAGGTGGCGAGCCGTGCTGACGATCGTGCCGGGCCGAACCCGGCGGCCGTCCCCTGTGGCAGAGACCTGACCGCCGACGCGCCAAGGATCTATTCTGCCACAGCGGCACCGGGCCGGCGGGCACGTGGCGTCACCCGGCCGGCGCGTCCCCGTCCTCGGGCACGGGCAGCACCCGGCCGTCGTCGGACACCGTCCACCCGAGGTCTGCGAGCAACGCCTTGTCGTGCTTGTCCAGCTCCGCCCCGTCGAGGGCGGCGATCATCTCCGGCCGGCGCCGGGCCGTCCGGCGCAACGCCTCGTCCCGCCGCCACCGGTCGATCCGGGCATGGTGCCCCGAGAGCAGCACCTCCGGGATCTCGATGTCCTGCCACCGGGGCGGCTTCGTGTACACGGGGTATTCGAGCAGGCCCGCCGCCCCGTGGGACTCCTCCAGCAGCGACTCGGGGTTACCCACCATCCCGGGCACGAGCCGCCCGACCGCCTCGATCATCACGAGCGCGGCGACCTCGCCGCCGTTGAGCACGTAGTCACCGATCGACAACTCCCGCACGTCGCGCCCGGTGGCCCGGTAGTGCTCGGCGACCCTCGCGTCGATCCCCTCGTACCGCCCGCAGGCGAACACGAGGTGCCCGGCGGTGGCCAGCTCCTCGGCGTGGCGCTGCGTGAAGACCTCGCCGGACGGTGTCGGCAGGATGAGGGTGGCGTCGTCTCCCAGCACCTCCTCCAGCGCGTGGCCCCACACGTCGGGCCGCATGACCATGCCGGCGCCACCGCCGAACGGGGTGTCGTCGACCGTGCGGTGACGATCCGTGGTCCAGTCCCGCAGGTCGTGCACGTGCAGGTCCAGCAGGCCGCGTTGCCGCGCCTTGCCGACGAGCGACAGGTCGAGGGCGGCGAGGTAGTCGGGGAAGATCGTGACGACGTCGATCCGCACGTCAGGCGCTCTCGCCGGCGTCGTCCGCGGCGGGCTCGGCCTCCGAGGCAGCGTCCGCGTCCCGGGCCAGGAGCCCGCCCGGCGGGTCGAGCACCACCCGGCCGCCGGCGACGTCGACCACCGGCACGATCGCCCGCACGAACGGCACGAGGGTACGGACCGTGCCCGTGGGCAGCGGCTCCGAGACCACGAGGACGTCGTGGGCGGGCAGGTGGTCGAGCCCGATGACCTCGCCGACGACGGTCCCGTCGGTGAGCTCCGCGCGCAGGCCCCGCAGTTCGTGCGGGTACCACGCGTCCTCCTCGTCGGAGGCGTCGACGTCGACCACGAGCTCGACGCCGTTCAGGCGTTCGGCGGCGGAGCGGTCGGACGCCTCGGCAAACATGACCACCCAGCGGTCCTGGTGCACGCGTGCCCGCGTCACCGTCAGCGGCCCGGCCTCGGGCGGTACCGTCCGCAGCACCTGGCCGACGCCCAGGCGCCCGTCGGGATCGTCGGTCCGCACGTCGAGCGCGACCTCACCCTTCAGCCCGTGAGCACGCCCGATCCGGGCGACGGTGAGCTCCATCTGCGACTCCTCGGTTCAAGAAAAGACGGGGCCCGGTCCTCGGACCGGGCCCCGTGGGTTGGCGTCCCTCGTCAGCGCCGGTCGACGTCCACGACGTCGACACGGACCGAGCCGTCGGCCGCGAGCGCACCGACGACCGTACGCAGCGCGCGCGCCGTCCGGCCGCCCCGGCCGATGACCCGGCCGAGGTCGTCCGGGTGCACGCGGACCTCGAGCAGGTCCCCCCGACGCAGCGTCTTCGCGGACACGCGGACGTCGTCCGGGTTGTCGACGATCCCGCGCACGAGGTGCTCGAGGGCATCCGCGAGCATCAGGCCTCGGTCTCGGCCGGGGTCTCGGCGCCCTCCGCCGGAGCGGCGTCGGCCTTGGCGGCGGCGTCGGCCTTGGCCTTCTCGGCCTCGGCATGGACGGCGTCGATCGCGGCGGTGGCGTCCGCCTTGCCGCCCTTGGTCTTCAGGGTGCCCTCGGCGCCCGGAAGGCCCTTGAACTTCTGCCAGTCGCCCGTGACCTTGAGCAGTGCGGCGACCTGCTCGGTCGGCTGCGCGCCGACGCCGAGCCAGTACTGCGCGCGCTCGGAGTCGATCTCGATGAGCGAGGGCTCCTCGGTCGGGTGGTACTTGCCGATCTCCTCGATCGCACGACCGTCGCGCTTGGTCCGCGAGTCCATGACGACGACGCGGTAGTAGGGCGCCCGGATCTTGCCGAAGCGCTTCAGACGAATCTTGGTGGCCACGAAGTGGTCTCTCCTGGTTTCTGGAACGGATGATCCGTTCCGCCGGTCCGTGGGGGTGGTCCAGCGGGTAGATCAGGGACTGGGCGGGCACAGGTGAGAGGGGCCCGGGCACGCCGAGTACCGGGCCATTCTGCCAGACGACGCGGAGCCCCACCAACCATCCGCAGCACAGCTCAGTACAGCTCGCCGCGCAGCACGATCGCCGTCGGGTACCGCAGCACGTCGATGTTCTCGCGCGGGTCCTCCGGGTAGACCACCAGGTCCGCGCTCGACCCTTCGACGACGGATCCCAGCCCGAGGAACGCGCGCGCCCGCCACGAGGCGAGGGCCACGACCTCGGCGGCCGGAATGCCGGCCGCGACGAGTTCCGCGCACTCGTCGGCGATGCGCCCGTGCCCGATGGTGCCGCCGGCGTCCGTCCCGACGAGCAGCCGCACCCCGGCGTCGTAGAAGTCGCGGACCTGCTGGTAGCGGCGCGCGTGCAGGTGCCGCATCCGCTTCGCGAACACGGGGAACTTCGGCTCGGCCTGCGCCGCGATCGCCTCGAACTGCGCCACCTGGAGCAGTGTCGGCGTCACGGCCACGCCCGCCTCCACGGCCCGCGAGATCTGCTCGGCCGTCATGCCGGTGCCGTGCTCGATACCGTCCACGCCGGCATCGAGCAGGGCGTCGACGGTCTCGGTCGCGAACGTGTGCACCGTGACGCGCGCGGCCTCGGCGTGCGCCGCCGCCACGGCGCGCGCCAGCACGTCGTCGGGCCAGAGCGGGGTCAGGTCGCCGCCTTCCGGCAGCGACCGGTCGATCCAGTCCCCGACCAGCTTGACCCAGCCGTCGCCGTGCAGAGCCTGCTCACGGACGGCCTCGGGCAGCTCGGCCGGGTCGTCGAGCTCGCGTGCGAAGTTCCGCAGGTAGCGCTTCGCGAGGGCGAGGTGCCTCCCTGAGCGGACGAGCCGGGGCAGGTCGCTGCGCGCCTGGACCCATCGCGTGTCCGACGGCGAGCCGGCGTCCCTCACCAGGAGCACGCCCGAGTCCCTGTCGGCGACGGCCTGCCGCACCGCGACGTCGTGCGGGACGGGGCCGTCGGCGGCCAGGCCGATGTGGCAGTGGGCGTCCACGAGACCGGGCAGCGCCCAGCCCTCGACGACGCGCATCCCCGCGCCCTGTGCCGAGGGCCGGGTCAGGCTGACGCGCCCGCCCCGCACCCAGAGGTCGCCCACCTCGCGGTCGTCGTCCAGGAGAACGTTTCCGCGGAGGTGCAGGGTCGGGGCGTCCGACACGGGAACTCTCACTTGCCCAGGAACTTGCCGAGCTGCTGCTCGAGCGCCTCCATGTCCGGCGGGGCCTGGTCGTCACCGGCCTTGCCGAACGCCGCGCCGGTCGGCGCGGACGGCTGCGGACGGCCGCCGCCGAGCGCGCGCTGCATCGCCTCGCGCTCCTGCTGCGCCCGCTTCGCGGGGTTCCCGGACTTCCCCTTCTTCTTCTTCGTGGGCTGCGTCTTGCCGCGCGACTTCTTGCCCATCCCGACGCCGGGCATCCCTGGCATGGCGGGCATACCGCCGGGGCCTGCCTGGCCGGGCAGCCCGCCGTTGCGGGACATCTGCTTCATCATCTTCTGCGCGCCCGCGAACCGGTCGAGCAGCTGGTTGACGGCGTTCGCCGAGGTGCCGGAGCCCCGGGCGATGCGCGCCCGGCGCGAGCCGTTGATGATCTTCGGGGTGTCCCGCTCGGCCGGCGTCATCGACCGGACGATCGCCTCGATGCGGTCCACCTCGCGCTCGTCGAACTGGTCGAGCTGCTCGCGCATCTGGCCCATACCCGGCAGCATGCCGAGCATCTTCTTCATCGAGCCCATGTTCTTCAGCTGCTGCATCTGCACCAGGAAGTCCGAGAGCGTGAAGTCCTCGCCCGTGGCCACCTTCTGGGCCATCTTCTCGGCCTGCTCGGTGTCGAACGCCTTCTCGGCCTGCTCGATGAGGGTGAGGACGTCACCCATGTCGAGGATGCGGGACGCCATCCGGTCGGGGTGGAAGACCTCGAAGTCGGTCAGCTTCTCGCCCGTCGAGGCGAACATGATCGGGCGGCCGGTCACCTGCGCGACCGACAGCGCGGCGCCGCCTCGCGCGTCGCCGTCCAGCTTGGACAGCACGACGCCGGTGAAGCCGACGCCGTCGGCGAACGCCTTCGCCGTGTTCACGGCGTCCTGGCCGATCATCGCGTCGATGACGAAGAGGACCTCGTCCGGCGTGATCGCCTCGCGGATGTCCGAGGCCTGCCGCATCAGGACCTCGTCGATACCGAGGCGACCCGCGGTGTCCACGATGACGACGTCGTGCAGCTTGGTACGTGCCTCCGCGACGCCGTCGCGCGCGACGCCGACCGGGTCGCCGATCAGCGGAGCATCGGCGGCCGGGTCGTCAGCCGCCGACGTGTTGCCCGGGTGCGGCGCGAACACCGGCACGCCCGCGCGCTCGGCGACCACGGAGAGCTGGTTGACGGCGTTCGGGCGCTGCAGGTCCGCTGCGACCAGCAGCGGCGTGTGTCCCTGTTCCCTGAGCGCGAGGGCGAGCTTGCCGGCGAGCGTGGTCTTTCCGGCGCCCTGCAGGCCGGCGAGCATGATGACCGTGGGCGGCGTCTTGGCCAGGTTCAGCGGCCGGGTCTGCCCGCCCAGGATCGCCACCAGCTCGTCGTTGACGATCTTGACGACCTGCTGCGCCGGGTTGAGCGCGCCCGAGACCTCCGCGGACAGCGCCCGCTCCCGCACCGCCGCGGTGAACTCGCGCACCACGGGCACGGCGACGTCCGCGTCGAGCAGCGCGCGCCGGATCTCGCGCACGGTCGCATCGATGTCCGCCTCTGAGAGGCGTCCACGCGAACGCAGATTCTTGAACGTCTGGGTCAGCCGGTCGGACAGGGAGTTGAACACGGGGTCCAGGGTACCCGCGACACACGGCCTCTCCCGAAGCTCACGCCCGCAGCGCCGCCCGGGCTCGTCGCGTCAGGTCGTCGACGAGCGAGGCACGCCAGGCGGTCCAGCCCTTCGGTCCCAGTGACGTCGAATCGGCCTCGGTCAGCAGCCGTAGCACGTCGAGCAGATCCGGACGGTGGTCGACGGCGTCCAGCAGGGTCGCCAGCGTGGCCGGGTCGTCGTGGTCGCCGCTCACGGCCAGCTCCGAGAGCACCAGGTGATGCCGCACCAGCCGGGTGACGTCGTCGGACACCGCGCGTTCGAAGCCCATGCGGCGCAGGATCGCGGGCACGCGGCGGGCTCCCTCGACCGAGTGGTCGGCGGCCCCGCGCACCTTGCCGATGTCGTGCAGCAGCGCGGAGAGGAGGAGCAGGTCGCCGCCGTTGTGGTTGACGGAGCTGTCCCCGCCGAACGTCATGCCGCGCTTGAGCCGGGCGGCCAGGCGCGCCGTCTCCACGAGGTGGCGGTCCACCGTGTGCCGGTGGATCGCGGCACGCTGGGGACGGTTGCGCACGTCGGCCCATTCGGGGATCCACGTGGTCACGACGCCGGCCAGGTCGAGGGCCTCCCACACGGGCACCTGCGCGCTGCCCGAGGCCAGCAGCGCGAGCAGGTTCGCGCGCGCGGCGGGCGGCCACGGCGCGGGCAGCGGCGGGCAGCTGTGCAGGGAGGTGATCGTCACCGGCGAGAGGTGGAGGCCGGTCCGCGCCGCCGTGGCGGCCGCCCGGAGGGAGAGCTGGGGGTCCGACGCCGGTTGTGCGCCGACACCCAGCACCAGCTCGCCGTCGTGCTCCACCAGCCCTTCGCCGACGGGACGCAGGCGCGGCGGCTTCCTGCGGCCGCGGATCATCAGGGGCTTCCCGACGGGCCTCCGGTCCAGCGCCTTGCGGGCACGGCGCACGGTGGAGTCCAGGGCGTAGGAGATCTCGCGGCCCGCCGCGGCGAGGCTCGCGAGGAGGTCGTCCCCGTCGTCGTACCCGCAGCGGTCGGCGACCTCCTCGAGGTCGCCGAGCAGCAGGCGGGTGGTCCGGCGCCGTGCCGTGACCTGGAGCGCGTCGCGCACGTCCAGCAGGTGGGTGTACGCGTCGTCGACGGTGCCGTGCGGGCGGTCGGTGAGCCAGGTGGCGGCGAGCGCGGCCAGCACGACGGCGTCGCGGATGCCGCCCCGGGCCTCCTTGAGGTCGGGCTCGATGAGGTAGGCGAGTTCGCCGGAGCGCTCCGCGCGCTCGCGCACGGTCCCGAGGAGCTCGGGGAGCCGACGACGTGCCGCGTCACGCCAGTCGGTCAGGACGCCCGTCGCCGCGCGGTGCACGAGGGTGGCGTCGCCCGCCATGACGTGCACGTCGAGCCACGAGACGGCGGCGGGCAGGTCCTGGGACGCCACCTTGCGGCACTGCGCAAGGGAGCGGACGGAGTGGTCGAGGTCGACCCCGGAGTCCCACAGGGGGTACCAGAGGCGCTCGGCCATCCGGCCGAGCTGCTCGTCGGTGTGGGTGCGGCCGTCGTGCACGAGCACCAGGTCGAGATCGCTCATCGGCCCCATGTCGCCGCGGCCGAGGCTGCCGACCGCGGCCAGCGCGACCCCCGTGGGCGGGACGTCCTCGGTCGCGTACTCCCAGAGGGCGGTGAGTCTCTCCGTCACGTGCCGGGCGAGGGCGGCGCGGCGGTCCCGTCCCGAGGCGCCATCGACCGATCCTTCGGCGCGTGTCGCGTCCGAGGCAATGTCCAGCAGTTCGTCGCGGAGGCCCCGCACCCCGTGGGTGGGGTGCGGGGCCTCCGCCGGGTTCCCGTTCAGCGTGGGTGAACGGTCAGAGCGCGGCGTCGCCGTGCTCGCCGGTGCGAACCCGGGCCACGTCGTCGACGGGCACGGACCACACCTTGCCGTCACCGATCTTGCCGGTCTGGGCAGCACCCACGATCGCGTCCGTCACCGGTGCGACGTCCTCGTCGGACACCAGGACCTCGATGCGCACCTTCGGCACCAGGTCGACGGTGTACTCGGCGCCGCGGTAGACCTCGGTGTGACCCTTCTGACGGCCGTAGCCGCTTGCCTCGGAGACGGTCATCCCCCGGACGCCCGCTGCCTCGAGTGCCGACTTCACGTCGTCGAGCCGGTGCGGCTGGATGACTGCAGTGACGAGCTTCATGCACGTACCTCCCTGGTCATAAGGTTCGCTCACCCGGATCAACCGGGTCAGCGAACCTCGCTGATGGTCGAGCCGACACCTTCGTACGCGGTCTCGCCGTGCACCGCGAAGTCAATCCCGTCGATCTCCTCCTGCTCGGTGATGCGCCAGCCCATGACGACCTTGAGCAGGTAGCCGACCACGAGCGTCACGATGACCGAGAACACGATGGCGATGACGGCGATGATCGCCTGCACACCGAGTTGCGCCACACCGCCACCGTAGAAGAGGCCGGTCTCGCTGGCGAGGAAGCCGAGCGACAGCGTGCCCCAGATGCCGGCGACGAGGTGGATGCCGACGACGTCGAGCGAGTCGTCGAAGCCGAGCTTGTACTTCAGGCCGACCGCGAAGGCGCAGATGACACCGGCGACCGCTCCGACGGCGATCGAACCGAGCGGGGTGACGTTGCCGGCGGCCGGGGTGATCGCAACCAGACCGGCGACGATGCCGGACGCCGCGCCCAGTGAGGTGGGCGCACCGTCACGGATCTTCTCGACAAGCAGCCAGCCGAGGATGGCGGCGCAGGTGGCCGTGGTGGTGTTGACCCACGCGAGGCCGGCATCCTCACCGCTCGTGTAGGCGGAACCGGCGTTGAAGCCGAACCAACCGAACCACAGGAGTGCGGCGCCCAGCATGACGAACGGCAGGTTGTGCGGGCGCATCGGCTCCTTGCCGAAGCCCTTGCGCTTGCCGACGAGGATCGCGAGCACGAGCGCCGCGGCACCCGCGTTGATGTGCACCACGGTGCCACCGGCGAAGTCGATCGGGGACGCACCACCGAAGTTGAACGGACCCTCGTCCGAGAGCAGGCCGCCGCTCCACACCATGTGAGCCATCGGGAAGTAGGCCAGCGTGACCCAGATACCCGAGAAAACGAGCCATGTGCTGAACTTGACACGGTCGGCGATGGCACCCGAGATCAGGGCCACGGTGATGATGGCGAACGTCGCCTGGAAGCCGACGTCGACCAGCGTGGGCATGTACGCCCCGGTCTCCTCGTCGAGGATGGCGATCGGGTCGAAGCTGCCGCCGAGCCCGAACTGGTCGAACGGGTTACCGAAGAACCCGCCCACCGTCGCGCCGTACGACATCGACCAACCCCACAACACGTAGATGACGCCGACCACGGCGATCGCCGAGAACGACATCATCATCATGTTGAGCACGGACTTGCCACGCACCATGCCGCCGTAGAACAACGCCAGGCCGGGGGTCATGAGGAGCACCAGGGATGCCGACACCAGCATCCACGCGGAGACTCCGGAATCCAGAACGGGTTCCATAAGCTTGTTCCTCCCTTGCCAGCCCGGAGTGGCTGGTCGCGGATCACGCTCCCCAAGTGTCGTTACGCGGGACCGGCACTGATGTTACGGACATGTGACACAGGGCGAAAGAGTGTAAATACTTGATTTCGTAGTCGTGATGGGTGAAATGTCCGCGAGCATCGTGACTCGATCGTGACGCCAGCGGTACCCATCCGTGACTTCACGTGGTGTTCAGGATTTTCTCACCATTTGGACACACGTGCACTTCGAGGCATTCGTGACCGCTTCTTGACTCAGCCTCAGCCCAGAATGCCGTCCACGAAGTCCCCCGCGTCGAACGGGGCCAGATCGTCCGGGCCCTCCCCCAGTCCGACGAGCTTGACCGGGACGCCGAGCTCCCGCTGCACCTGCACCACGATGCCACCCTTCGCCGTCCCGTCCAGTTTGGTCAGCACGATGCCGGTGACACCGGCGACCTCCGCGAAGACGCGCGCCTGCGAGAGGCCGTTCTGCCCGGTGGTCGCGTCCAGCACGAGCAGCACCTCGCTGGGCGCGGCGACCTTCGAGGTCACGCGCACGATCTTGCCGAGCTCGTCCATGAGTCCGGCCTTGTTCTGCAGGCGACCGGCCGTGTCGACGAGCACGACGTCCGTCTTGTCGTCGCGGCCCCGCGCCACGGCGTCGAACGCCACCGACGCCGGGTCCGCGCCCTCCTTGTCCGATCGCACCGTCTCGACGCCGACCCGTGCCCCCCACGTGGTGAGCTGGTCCGCCGCCGCCGCCCGGAACGTGTCGGCCGCACCGAGCACCACCGACTTGTCCTCCGCCACGAGCACGCGCGCGAGCTTGCCCACGGTGGTGGTCTTGCCGGTCCCGTTCACGCCGACGACGAGGACGACGGCGGGCAGCCGGTCCCCGCTCTCGCCCACGGTCGGCTCCAGGTGCAGCGAACGATCCAGGTCCGCGCCCACGAGCGCGACCAGTTCCTCGCGCAGCAGCTCACGCACGGCGCCCGGCTCGCGGACGCCGAGCACGCGCACCCGGGTCCGCAGGCTGTCGAGCAGTTCGGTGGTGGGGCCGGCGCCGATGTCGGCGAGCAGCAGGTCTTCCTCGAGCTCGTCCCAGTCGTCCTCGGTGAGCGAGTCGCGGGACAGCACCTCGAGCAGGCGGGCGCCGAGCGGCGATCCGGACCTGGCGAGACGGTCGCGCAGCCGCACGAGGCGCCCCGCGACGGGAGCGGGCTTCTCGAGGACCGGCTTCTCGACCGCCGGCTCCGCCGCCGCCTCCTCGGCCACCGCCTCCGCGTCACCCGGCGCATGGATCACCACCGTGCCCGACGCCGGCCCGCCCGCCTCCTCGGTCCCGGGCGCAGCCTCCTCGTCGACGCGGCCGCCGGCCTCGTCCGACCGCTTGGCCCGGGCACGCAGCCAGCCGATCAGGCCGCCGCCGGTAGCGGCCACGACGAGCCCGGCAATGATCTCGATCCAGGGAACTTCGTTCACGCGGAAGATTCTCCCAGACGTCGCGGCCGGGCGCGGGAGGCCCGGCCGATCAGGAGGGCTTGTCCCCCTGGCGCTGGCGCAGCAGTCCCCGCGGATCGCTCAGGACAGGCTTGACGGTCTGGATCGGCACGTTGACGGCCTTGGAAGCCTGATCGCGCGCCTTGCCGAGGAGGCCCTGGAGCTCCTCGGCATCCATGTAGCCCGGCTTGTCCTCGACCGTCGCCTCGAAGAACTCCGACATCTCCATGTCGACGGGCGCGGCGTCCGCCGCCGCCCTGCGCCCCTGACCAGGTTTGCCCACCCACACCGACGGGGCGCCCACGGCGTGCGTGGCCACCGCCGACGCGCCCTTCACCCGGCCGGACTGCTTGGGCCAGCCGCCGCCGGCCACCCGCTGCCACCCGGCACGGAACCGGCCGGGGAAACTATCGGCCCGCTGGTTGCCGTCCGCCGCATCCATGACGTTGGCCACCAGGAACACCCCGGCAGCCAACAGGAGACACACGACGAGCAGGAGGACCGACCACCACATGACGCCATTGTCTCCTGAAACTTTGTCAGATGCCCCGACGGACGCGCCGTACGGCAGTCATGAATACTGCATTCTCCGGAAACACCGGGCTCACCCCTGCGGGCGCTCCTACGTGGCGTCCCCCTTCACGCGTCGATGGTCTCGCGTTCGCCCATCCGCTGGCTGATGACGGTCGTCACGCCGTCGCCCCGCATCGTCACGCCGTACAGCGCGTCCGCGACCTCCATCGTGCGCTTCTGGTGCGTGATCACGATGAGCTGGCTGTCGCGCTGCAGCTCCTTGAAGATCTCGATGAGCCGGCCGAGGTTCACGTCGTCGAGCGCCGCCTCGACCTCGTCCATGATGTAGAACGGGCTGGGCCGCGCCTTGAAGATCGAGACCAGGAACGCCACCGCCGCCAGCGAGCGCTCACCGCCGGACAGCAGGGACAGCCGCTTCACCTTCTTCCCCGCGGGCCGCGCCTCCACCTCGATGCCAGTGGTGAGCAGGTCCGACGGGTCGGTCAGCCGGAGCTTGCCCTCCCCGCCCGGGAAGAGCCGCGGGAAGATCTCCAGGAACTTGTCCGACGTGTCCTGGAACGCCTCCGCGAACACCTGCTGGACCCGGTCGTCGATGTCGGAGACGATCTGCAGCAGGTCCTCGCGCGACTTCTTCAGATCGGCGAGCTGGGTCTCGAGGAACTGGTGCCGTTCCTCCAGCGCCGCGAACTCCTCCAGCGCCAGCGGGTTCACCGCGCCGAGCCGTGCCAGCGCGCGCTCGGCTTTCTTCAGCCGGGTCTCCTGCTCCTCACGCACGTACGGGACTATCCGGTCGGGCTTCGGCTGCCGCCCGCCGGGCGCGGTGGCCTCCGGCGTCGTGCCCTCAGCCTCGGGCTCGCTCCCGGCGACCTCCTGGACGATCTTCGCCGCCTCCGGGTCCGCCGGGTCCAGGCCGAACTCACGCAGTGCCGCCGCGCGCAGCGCGATGGCCTCGGCGCGCGCGGCGGCGCCGCGCGGCAGGACAGGATCCCCCTCGTGACGGATCGGGTTGCCCTCGTCGTCGCGCTCCACGACCGGACGCCGCTCCCGGCGGCGTGCCGGGGCGTCGCCGTCGTACACGGGGATCGGCTGGTGCGGGCCGAACTCCTCGACGAGGACGTCCGGGTCGGTGCTGAGCTCGTCGATGGCGCGGGCCTGGAGCTGCTCCAGCCGGAGGCGTTGCTGGGCCCGGGCGACCTCGTCCTTGTGCGCGACGTCCGTCAGCTCGCGCAGTTCCGCCGTCAGCGACTCCACGGTGCCCCGCACCGCCCCGAGCTGCGCGTTCCCCGCGGCCCGGGCCTCCTCGGCGGCGGCCTTGTCCTCCTGCGCACGCGCGAGGGACAGGTCGATCCGTTCGAGCGCCACGGCCGCGCCCTGGCGGACCACCACCGCGCGGGCCGCGTCGCGTTGCCGGGCCGCCTCCCGCTCGGCGGCGGCGGCCCGCGCCTCGCGTTCCTGCTGGGCGGCATGCGCCAGGGCCTGCGCGCGGCCGGACACGGCGCGTGCCCGCTCCTCGGCCGTGCGCAGCGCGAGCCGCACCTCGGTCTCGCGTGCGCGGGCCTCCGTCGCGGCCCGCGCGGTCTCGTCCCGGCGGGCCTGCGCCTCGTCCTGGGACTCGGCGGCCTGCTCCGGCTCCTCCTCGGCGGTCTCCAGCCGCTCGACGAGGGCCGCGAGGTCCATCTCGTCCTCCTCGCGGCGGCCCATGGCCTGCTCCAGTGCGGCGCGGTGACGCTCCGCCTCCTCGCGGGCGGAACGTGCGGAGGCGCGCAGCGAACCGAGGTGCTCCGCCGCCGCGGCCATCGCGGCGTCGGACTCGTTGAGCCTGGCCAGGGTCTCGTCGTGGCGGGTCTTCGCCGCGTCGAGCTCCGCCCGCGCGGCGACCAGCTGGGTCTCGGCACGCTCCTGGCGGGTGGCGGCCTCGTCGCGCGCGGACTTGGCCTCGTCGAGCGCCGCCTGCAGGTGCAGCACGCTCGGCGCGGCCGCCGAGCCGCCCCACGCCCGGGCGCCGCCGAGCAGGTCGCCGGCGCGGGTCGCCGCCACGAGCTCCGGGTTGTCCCGCACGAAGGCGCGAGCGCGGGCGAGATCCTCCACGACGACGACGTCACGCAGGACCGCGCGCAGGCCGGCCTCGGCGGGGCCCGCGGCGTGCACGACGTCGGCCGCCCACAGGACGGACTCGGGAAGCGTCACGTCGAGGCGGGGCAACTGCTCGGACGCGGCGGCGCCCACCACGAGGCTCGCGCGGCCCGCGTCCTCGTCGCGCAGCAGGCGCAGGGCGTCCACCGCCGCGTCCAGGCCCGACACGGCGACCGCGTCCGCCAGCGGGCCGAGCGCGGCGGCCACCGCGGCCTCCCATCCCGGCTCTACGCCCAGCAGGGCCGCGACCGAGCCGAGCACGCCCGGCTGGTCCGCGGCCAGCAACGTGCCCGCACCGTCCTTGCGATCCAGGCTCAGCTCCAGCGCCTCGACCTTCGCGGCCGCGGCCCCTCGCTCCTTCTCGGCGGTCGCCTTCTCGGCGGTCAGCCGTTCGACCGTGCCGCGGGCCAGCTCCAGCGTCGCCACGGCGGCCTCGTGCGCGACGTCGAGGCCCTCCTCGCCCTCCTCGACACCCGACACCTCGGTCTCGAGCGCGGCGAACTCACGGCTCGTCTCCTCCGCGCGGTGCTCGGCCTCGGAGACCGCCTCCCGCAGGCGGGCCAGCTCGGACTCCGCGGCCTCGACCCGGCTGCGCCGCGCCGCGACCTGACCGGCCAGACGCGCCATCCCCTCGCGACGGTCCGCCGCCGCGCGCATCAGGGCGCCGTGCGCACGCTCGGCCTCCTGGGCCGCCGACTCCGCCTCGGCACGCTCCTCGATGGCCGCCTCCACGGCCTCGCGCGCGAGCTCGACCTCGGACGCCAGCTCCTCCTCGCTGACGCGGGCACGGGCGGCCTGCGCCTCGAGGTCGTCGGGGTCCTGTCCCGGATGGTGCGCCGGTTCCGTGCTGCCGAGCAGGCGGGCGCGCTCGTCGGCCAGGGACTGGAGCGCGCGCAGGCGCTCCCGGGTCTGGGACAGCGCGAAGAGCGTGTCACCCGCGCGGCTCACCTCGGTGGAGGTCGCCGACGCCGACTGCTCCAGGCGGGACAGTTCCGCCCGCGCCTCGGCGAGGCCCGCCTCGGCCCGGGCCTGGCGCTGCTTCAGGGCGTTCTCGTCGGCGAGGTCGGCCTCGATCTGGGCCTGGAGCTGGGCGATGTCGTCCGCGAGGAGGCGAGCACGGGCGTCGCGCAGGTCCCGCTGCACCGTCTGCGCCTTCCGCGCCGCCTCGGCCTGACGGCCCAGCGGGCCGAGCTGACGGCGCAGCTCCGCGGTGAGGTCCGCGAGGCGGGCCAGGTTGCCCTGCATCTGGTCGAGCTTCCGCAGCGCCTTCTCCTTGCGCTTGCGGTGCTTGAGGACGCCCGCCGCCTCCTCGATGAAGCCGCGCCGCTCCTCGGGGGTGGCGCGCAGGACGGCGTCGAGCTGGCCCTGACCCACCACGACGTGCATCTCACGGCCGATACCGGAGTCGCTCAGCAACTCCTGGATGTCCAGGAGGCGGCAGGACGAACCGTTGATCGCGTACTCGGAGCCGCCCGTCCGGAACAGCGTCCGGCTGATCGTGACCTCGGTGTAGTCGATCGGCAGCGCGCCGTCGGTGTTGTCGATGGTCAGGCTGACCTCGGCACGGCCGAGCGGGGCGCGGCCGGAGGTGCCGGCGAAGATGACATCGTCCATCTTGCCGCCACGCAGCGACTTCGCTCCCTGCTCGCCCATCACCCAGGAGAGCGCGTCGACGACGTTCGACTTGCCCGAACCGTTGGGACCCACCACACAGGTGATCCCGGGCTCGAGGTTCAGCGTGGTCGCCGACGCGAAGGACTTGAATCCCCGGAGCGTGAGCGTCTTGAGATGCACCGGCCAACCCTAACCGGACACGCCGCAAAACCCGTCACGCCCGGCGTGTCTCTAGTTCTCCCGAGCCGCCCGGCTCGCGTGCTCAGAGCTCGGGGAACCAGAGGGAGATCTCGCGGGAGGCCGACTCCGGCGAGTCGCTGCCGTGCACGAGGTTCTGCACCACCTTGGTGCCCCAGTCGCGGCCGAGGTCGCCGCGGATCGTGCCGGGGGCCGCCTCGGTGGGGTTCGTGGCGCCGGCCAGGGAACGGAAACCGGGGATGACGCCCTCACCCTCGACGACCACGGCCAGCACCGGGCCCGACATCATGAACTCCACCAGCGGCTCGAAGAACGGCTTGCCCTCGTGCTCGGCGTAGTGCTGGTGCAGCACGCCGGGCGTGGCGTCGAGCATCCGGACGGCACGGAGGGTGTACCCCTTGGCCTCGATGCGGCGCAGGATCTCGCCGGACAGGCCGCGGCGTACGCCGTCGGGCTTGACGAGCACGAGCGTGCGCTCGGCCACGGGCGCCTCGGCGGTCTCGGTAGGCAGGTTCTCGGTCACGACGTCGGTCATGGGCCCCAGCGTAATGGGGCCGGTGGTGTGCCTCGCTCAGGTGTTGGGCGCGGTCTCCGGGTGCTCGGCGTCGTACGCGGCGCGCTCCCGGTCGACGCGCGAACCGAGCCGCAGCGCCATCACCCACAGGGCCGCGAACACCAGGTTCACGACGGTCGCCAGCGGGACGACGAGCCCCGTGGCGAGCACCAGGATCTGCGCCGTCGTCCCCGCGGCGAGCCCGGCCGGACGCCTCGTGAACCGCGACAGCACCACCAGCAGCACCGCGAGGCCGCCGCCCACGCCCCACACGACGGCCGCGGAGTCGGACTGGAGCGGCCCGCGCTCGTAGTCGAGGTCCCGCAGCCCGAACGCGACCAGCGTGACGAACAGCACGAGCACGGCCTCGCAGGCCAGGACGGTGGAGGTGAACTGCACCAGCGCGGAGGGCCTGGCCTTGATGCGGTCGCCGGGGGCGGGTCGGTCCTTGCTCACCCCGCCACGATATCCGGCCCGGCGGGTACTTCGGGAACCGGCTCCGGCTCGCAGAGGATGGCCCGGAGTTCGGCGATCGCCTCCGGCATGTGGACCTGGACCCCGTGCCCCCCGCCGGACCGCACCCAGGCGAGCGTGGTGGCCTGCACGACGGCGCCCGCGACCGCGAGGACGGTCTCCGCGTCCGCCGCGTAGGGAGCCACCTGTCCGCGTTCCTCGAGCAGTGTGAGCAACTCGGTACGGTGCCGCTCGATGGCGTCCTGGTGGTGCTGCAGCAGGCGCGGCTCCCGCCGGACGAGTTCCACGGCCGCCCGCACCCGGGCGGGTTCGTCGCCGAGCTGGTCCAGCATGTTCCCGATCAGGGACCGCAGGTCGGTCAGCAGGTGACCGCTGGGACCGCCCGAGGCGAAGATGCGGGCGGCGTCCGGGTCGATACCGACGTCGGTCCGTATCCCGATGACCGCCTCCTCCTTCGACTCGAAGTAGTTGAAGAAGGTGCGTGGCGAGACCCCGGCCTCGGCGGCGATCCGCCCGGTCGTCACGGCGTCGTACCCGTGCTCCCGCACGAGGCGCTGGGCGGCGTCGATGATGGCGACGCGGCGGGCACGCTTGTTGCGCTCGCGCAGGCCGGGTCCGTTCTCGCTCATCCGAATATTCTGCACCGGCCCGACGAGCCCTCAGACCTCGCCGAAACCGGAGCCGATCATCTCCGCCAGCGCCTCCGCGGCACCGGCCGCGTCCTGGCCGCTCACCGTGATCGTCAGTTCGCGCCCCTGGGTCGCCCCGAGCGCCATGAGCTGCAGCACGCTCGACGCGTCCACGCCGTCGACCAGCACCGACGCGCCGAGCTCCGCGACCTTCCGGGACACGAGCGCGGCCGGCCGGGCGTGCAGCCCGAGCGGGTTGCGCAGTGTGGCCGTGGTCGTGGCGCTGCCGGTCCCGTCAGTTCCGCCGCCCGCCGCGTCCGGCGCGACGTCGGCGGCCCGCGCGAACGTGCTGCCCGCGTCCCGTACCGCGGCCACCACGCCGTCCACGCCGGAGCCGCCGTGCGCCGCCACGGCCGCGGCGACCGCGCCCTCGACGAACGGGCCCGGCGCCAGGACCGCCGAGGCCGCCAGGTCCTCGTCGAGCTCCAGCGCCGACTCGACGGTCAGCGCCGACGAGCCCAGGTCGGCCAGGACGACGACGCCGGGCGCCGCGGCCGCCGCCTCGTGCAGGGCCGCGGTCACGTCGTCGAGCGCGCTGCCCAGACCGCCGTCGGGCAGCCCTCCCGTGGGGACCAGCGTGACGTCGGGGGCCATCTGTCCCGCGAGCTCGGCCAGGCCGCGCGCCATCGCCGCCGAGTGCGAGACGAGGACGATCGCCACCGTCATACCGTCTCCTCAGGGAGCGCCTCGACGGCGGCCGCCAGGAGGAGCGCGGTCGAGCGTGCGCCCGGATCCTCGTGCCCGGCACTGCGTTCCCCGAGGTACGACGCGCGCCCCTTGGTGGCCACGAGCGGAATGGTCGCAGTCGCTCCGGCGTCGGCGGCGGCCGCGGCCGCTCGCAGGGCGTCCGCCTCGTCGCCCTCGCCTGCCGCGCGCTCCGCGGCCTCGACGGCGGGCGTCCAGGCGTCGACCATGGTCTTCTCCCCCGGCTCGGCCTTCCCGCGCGCGGTGATCCCGTCCAGCGCGGACTCGAGCATCGCGACGATCGTGCGGGTGTCGATCGCCTCGTGGCCCGTCACCTTGGCGGCACGGAGGAACGCCGTCCCGTACAGCGGGCCGGACGCCCCGCCGACGGTGGACATGAGCGTGGTCGCGGTGAGTTTGAGGACGTCGCCGACGAGCCGGGGCGGAGCCTCGGGATCGTCGGTCTCGGAGCGCCGGGCGTCCAGCTTGGCGACCACCGCCCGGAACCCGCGGACGAGGTTCTCGCCGTGGTCGCCGTCGCCGATCTCCCGGTCCAGCGCGGTCAGCAAGTCACGCTTGTCGGCGACCGCGTCGGCGGTCCGCCGGATCCAGCGCTCCGCCCAGTCAGCATCCAGCGTCACCGCAGCATCACCTCATACCTCCAGTCGTGCCGTGGAGAATGTACTTTCACCCGATCACCAGCGCAGCGCCGCCGTGTGCACGGGAGCGTCCCACAGCGCCTCGAGCTCGTCGTCCAGCCGCAGCACGGTGACCGACGCGCCCTGCATCTCCAGGGACGTGACATAGCTACCCACGAGCGAGCGAGCCACGGTCACGCCCCGCTGTTCGAGCAGGCGCCGCGCTCGACCATAGACCACGTAGAGCTCCGAGGTGGGGGTTCCGCCCATTCCGTTGACGAACAGCAACACACGCTCGCCCGGGGACAGCTCGAGGTCGTCCGCGACCGGGTCGAGCAGCATCTGCGTCACCGCGTCCGCGGACGCCGCCCGCACGCGGCGCCGGCCGGGCTCGCCGTGGATACCGATACCGATCTCCATCTGGTCGTCGGGGAGGTCGAAGCTCGGCCCGCCGACGTGCGGGACGGTGCAGGCCGTGAGCGCGACGCCCATGCTCCGCACGTTGTCCACGACGTGCTGCGCGATGCGGGTGACGTCGTCCACGTCACCACCCTGCATGGCCGCCGCACCGGCGATCTTCTCCACGCAGAGCGTCCCGGCGACGCCCCGGCGCCCCGCGGTGTAGGTCGAGTTCTCGACGGCGACGTCGTCGTTCACGACGACCGTGGCGATGCGGGCGCCCTCGGCCTCCGCGAGCTCGACGGCGAGGTCGAAGTTGAGCACGTCGCCGGTGTAGTTCTTCACGATCGCGAGCACGCCGGCTCCGCCGTCGGCCGCGTGCAGCGCGGGCAGGATGCCGTCGGGCGTGGGCGAGGTGAAGACGGCCCCCGGGACGGCGGCGTCGAGCATCCCGTCGCCGACGAAGCCGGCGTGCAGCGGCTCGTGGCCGGATCCGCCGCCGCTGACGAGCCCGACCTTGCCGGTCGTGGCCCCGCCGACGCGGGTCACATAGGTGGGGTCGTGATGCACCTGGACCAGGTCCGCGTGCGCGAGCGCGAACCCGGCCAGTGAATCGGCGACGGCGTTCTCGGGATCGTTGAGCAGCTTCTTCACGGCTGGCCCCTTCCTCGTCGACGCGGGTAGATCCATCCTCTCACCGGCGCAGCAGCGAGCGGGCGTCGGCGACCGTGACAACGGATCCGGTCACCAGCACGGCGCTGCCGGCACCGACGCCGACGTCGTCCCCCGCCTCGGCGAGGTCCGCCGCGATCTGGATCGCCCCGGAGAGGTCGGCGGCGACGTGCACGCGGTCCTCCCCGAAGACGTCGTTCGCGATCTCGGCGAGTTCCTCGGGTTCCATGGAGCGCTCGTTGGTGTTGCGCGTGACCACGATCTCGGCGAGCACGGGCTCAAGGACGGCGAGGAGACCCTCGGCGTCCTTGTCGGCCATGATGCCGACGACGCCGATGATCCGCCGCAGGTCGAACGACTCCTCCAGCGTCTCGACCATGGCCTCCACGCCGGCGGGGTTGTGGGCGGCATCGACGATCATCGTCGGGCTGGACCTCACCACCTCCAGCCGACCGGGGCTGGTGACCCGCGCGAAACCGGCCTCCACCACGCCGCCGTCGAGCGCCTTGCCCCCGCTGATCAGCGCCTCGGTCGCCGCGAGCGCCAGCAGCGCGTTGTGCGCCTGGTGCCCGCCGTGCAGGGGGAGGTAGATATCCGTGTAGAGGCCGCCGGGAGTGCGCAGGGCGACGAGCTGGCCGCCGACGGCGACCTGCCGCGCGGCGACCTCCAGGTCGACGCCCTCGCGGATCAGGTGGGCGCCGGTCCGCTCGGCGCGGGCCCGGATCTCGGCGTCGGCGTCCTCGCGCTGGGCGGCGACGATCGCCGTCGCACGGTCCTTGATGATGCCGGCCTTCTCCGCGGCGATCTCCGCGATGGTGTGGCCGAGCCACTTCTCGTGATCCATGGCGACGGGCGTGAGGACGGCGATCGGGGCGTCGACGACGTTCGTGGAGTCCCAGCTGCCGCCCAGGCCCACCTCGATGACGGCGACGTCGACGGGCGCGTCGGCGAACGCGGCGATCGCCATGACGGTCAGGACCTCGAAGAAGCTCAGGGGAGGACCGCCGTCGGCCTCGGACTCGCGGTCGGCGACGCCGATGTACGGGGCGACGTCCTCGAAAACCTCGACGAAGCGGTCCTCGTCGAGCGGCTCGCCGTCGATCTGGATGCGCTCGGTGACGCTGGACAGGTGCGGGCTGGTGAACAGGCCCGTGCGCAGGCCGTGCTCGCGGACCAGCGACTCGACCATGCGGGCCGTCGAGGACTTGCCGTTGGTGCCGGTGATGTGGACCGCCCGGAACGCGCGGTGGGGGTCGCCCAGCAGGTCCAGCACGCGCTCCACGCGGGCCATGGTGGGGTCGATCTTGTGCTCGGGCATCCGGGAGAAGATCTCCCGGGCCACGGTCTTGAAGGCGTCGCTCACGAGACGAGGATATGTGGGGTGGCGCGGGACGGGGGCTCTGTCCACAGCCCCGGTTGTGTTCCGGCCGCCGCCCGTGTGGGCGCGTTACGGTAGGCCCGACCGCATCCATCCGGAACCACC
>NZ_BAAGRL010000002.1:751-16102 GCF_054782975.1 Myceligenerans halotolerans | reverse complement strand
AGGAACCTGGAACAGGCGTTCGGAGCGCAGCGGTACGGCGGCGATCGTCCGGAGCCCCTTCCCGGCAGGCGGCTGAGTGAACCCGCGACGGGAATCATCGAGGTCTCCGGCACCACGCGGCCCGGGCTGGTGGTCACCGCGCCGCACGCGACGAATCACGCGCGCTCCGGCGAGATCAAGTGGGCGGACCGCGGCACGGGAGGGCTTGCGTTGCTGCTCGCGGATCTCACCGGATGCGGCGCGCTGATCTCCGTCGGTGGACTCGCGGCCGAGCCGGGGGACGCGAACTTCGATGCGCGGCACCCGTTCAAGGACCGCCTCGCCGAGCTCGCCCCGCGGGTCGTCGTCGACCTGCACGGGATGCGCACCCGCGACGGGATGGATGTCGACCTCGGTTTCGGGGAGGGCGCCCTGCCCGAGGAGTTCCTCGCCTCGCTCGGCCGGTCGGACCTCCGCGTCACCCGCAACGCCCTCTTCGACGCGATGCGGCCGACGACGGTCGCGGCGTTCGCGCAGGAGCGCGGCATCCCGGCGGTGCAGGTGGAGATCGGCGCCCACCTGCGGCCGCCGGAGGGCAACGGGGCGGACCCGGAGCTGCTCGTGGCCTCCCTGGTGGCGGCCATCGAGGCGGAGGTACCCGCGACGGCGGCCTCGGGACCGGCCGAGCCGGAACCGTCCGGGCCGACTCGCACCTCCCATCGCCTCGCCACGACACTCGTCCCCATCCCGTCCGGGGTGCCCACCGTGGTCGTACGGCCCGCGGTCCTGGCCGGGACGACCGGGCCGGTTCCCGTGACGGTGCGCGCCGGCGCCCGCACCGCCATCGCCTGGGCGTGGACCACGGAGGCGGAGGGCATGCCGGCCCGGGTCCGCGAGCTGCGCCCCGGGCAGGCCGGCGTGACCCGCCGGCTGGTCGCGGCGCTCACCGACGGCCCGGGGCTCGCGCACAGCCGCGAGACGGTCGACCACGTCGACGTCGTCGTGCCGCCGCTACGCCGCCACCGCATCGTGGCGGCGCTCGCCGACGACCTGCCCGGGCAGCACGAGGTGCACGTCTCACCGCAGGACGTCGCCGACCGTGCGTCCTATCTGCTGGTCCGCGACGGCGTCACCGCCTGGGTCACCGCCGTTCCCCGCGAGCACGTCCGGCCGGGGACCGTGCGGCTCGACTACCAGCACCGCCTCCTGACCATGTCCGGCGTTCGCGCCACGGATCCGAACGAGGCGGAGCACGTGGTGCTGGTCGCCGCCCCGCGGGCGATGGTCGAAACGACGAGAGTGCTCTCCTGGCCGCGCCGGTCCGCCGTAGCCGTCGACCGGGGCCTCGAGCGCCTCTGGCGGAGGCTGTTCGGCGCCCCCGAGTTCTCGGCACGCGTCGTCCAGGCACACGCCGGGGACGACTCCACGTCGATGGTGTCGCTGAACCCGGCCGCGTTCGACCGGCTCGGCATCGACCCCGGACAGCAGGTTCTGGTCCGCTGGGGTGGACGCGAGGCGGTGGCGCAGGCCGTCGAGGATCACGACCCGCCGTCGTCGAGCACGGCCGCGGCCGTCTCCAGGGCCGCGCAGCGGGTGAACCGGCTCTGGCCGGACCCGCCCGGCGATCTGTCGCCGCACGTCGTGATCCGGATGTCGGCACACCTGAGGGCGCAGATCGACGCACCGACCGCGACGGTCGTCACGGTCCGGCGCCGGCTCCGCACCTTCCTGGCGGCGAACCTCAACCGACTGGTCATTCCCGTGGCCGGGCTCGGCCTCGCGATCCATCAGATCAACGATCCGCGCTGGCCGGTCATCGGGACCGCGGCCGTCCTGATGACGGTCTTCGCCCTGGCCAGGCTCCGCATGCCGAAGCCGCGCCCGGATGCCCGGGTGGACAAGGACTGGGTGGACGGGATGGCCGATCCGGACGGGATGAGACAGTAGGCGGGTGACGGCTCAACACCTCCCTGGCGATCAGGCGTTCTTCGCGGAGTGGGCCGCCCGGCGGCCCGAGGAGCGGCGTTCGCTCGACCGTGCTCGCGCGGTCGGCGCGGCGCTGGGCACCTGGGACGGGACACCGCCGGTGCTCGCCGTCGTCGGCTCGAAGGGCAAGGGGACGACGGCGGTCCATGCCGCGGCGGTGCTCTCGGCGGCCGTCCGGATCGGCGCGGACCGACCCGCCCGCGTCGGTCTGGTGACGTCACCCGGGCTGCGCACGAACCGCGAGCGGATGCGATTCGACGGCGCCGCGATCTCACCCGCGGAGTACGAGGCCGAGGCCGCACGGCTCGCGGCCGCACGAACCGTCGTCGGACGCGACGGGTCCGGATACCTCTCCCCCACCGGGGCCTACACGATCACCGGCGCCGCCTGGACCGCCGGACGGGGCGCGGACGCGCTGGTTCTCGAGGAGGGGCTCGGCGGCCGGTCGGACGAGGTGAGCCTTTTCGACGCCCGCATCGTGGCGGTGACCAGGGTGTTCTACGAGCACGGCGACCTGCTCGGGCCCACGCTGGACGACGTGGCCCGCGACCTGCTCGGCGTCGTCGGCCACGGCACCCGCACGATCGTCACGGTCGAGCAGGATCCCGAGGTGATGGTGCTCGTGGAGGAGACCGCGGCGAAGTTCGAGACCGAGCTGGTGGTGGTCGGGGCGGGCGCGCCGTCGTGCGTGCCGGACGGACTGGCCCCGCTGACGCGGCTGAACGCGACGGCCGGTGAGGCGGCGGCCCGGGCGCTGGCGGCGGACCTGGGCCGGCGGCTCGACGACGCCGACGTGGCCGCCGTGCTGCGGACCGTGCGCGTACCGGGCCGGATGAGCCGGTATCCGACGGCGAACGGCCCGGTCATGGTCGACGGCGCGATCTCGCCGGAGGGCGTGCGCGCGACGGTCGACGCGTGGCGGGCGTGGCGGGCCGAGCTCGGGGACGACGCCGCCGGCCTCGGCACTGTCGTGGCCAGCTTCCCGGACACGAAGGACGCCGCGGCCTGCTTCGCGGAGCTCCGGGGTTTCGACCGGATCGTGCCCTCGCGCGCCGACGACTACCTGACCTTCACGAAGGCCGAGGCGCTGCACGGCGAGGTGCTCCCCGCCGGGGAGGCGCTGGCGCGAGGCCTGGCCGACGGCGCGTGCCTCGTCGTCGGGACCCAGTCGTTCCTCGGGATCGCGCTCGACGTCCTCGACATCAGGACAGACCTGGCGTATGAGGCGCTCGCCTGACTACATCAGTCCCATGAGCCGGTACAGCACCAGGCTGCCCGCGACGGCGACGTTCAGGCTCGCGCCCCAGCCGGCCATCGGGATCTCGACGCATTCGTCGACGTCGGCCAGGACGTCGTCGGGCACGCCGTGGTGCTCGTGACCGAGCAGGACCACCGTGGGCCCTGGTGCGGTGCCGAGCCGCGGGAGCGGCGTGGCGCCGTCGGCCAGTTCCACCGCGAGGATGCGGTGGCCGGCGTTTCGCTGCTGGTCGAGCCACTCCTCCTTGGACGGCGCTACCCAGTGAATGCACGGGCGCCGACCACGGAGCGTGTCGCCCGCGGCGAGGGCGTTGCGGTAGTGCGGCGTGCGCGGCACGGCCATGCACGCCCCGACCGCGTCGCAGGTGCGCAGAAGGGTGCCGAGATTCGCGTCGTAGGCGACCCACAGGGGCGCGATGATCAGGTGGTCCCAGCAGCCGTGCCGGCCATCACGTCGCTTGCGACGGATCTCGTGCGGCTTGGTCTTACCCCCGCTCATGCGCGCGGGAATGTGCCTCCGGGGAACAGGAACATGAGATGGGCGCCTTTCAGCGGCGGCGCCGGGCCATCGACGGTGAACGTCCGATGGCGTGATTGTGTCATATGTACCTGCAGGTCCGCGAGCCGGTGCTCGACCCCGCACGATCAGTCGTAGATCTTCTCCGCGTAGCCCGGGCCGTAGTAGTCGTCCAGTTCGGCGAGCGACTGGTCCTTGCGCTCCAGGTTCTTCGAGATGACGGCGCGGCGCGGGGCGGCGTCGGGCTCCCACGAGTCCGGGTCCCACGTTTTCGAGCGCAGGAACGCCTTCGAGCAGTGGTAGAACACCTCGGCGATCTCGACCTCGAGCCCGATCACCGGGATGTGGCCGCGCACCTGGAGGTCGGTGAACCAGGGCGCGTCCCGCACGATGCGCGCGGTGCCGTTGATCCGCAGCGTGTCGCCACGGCCGGGGACGACGAAGATCAGGCCGATGCGCGGGTCGGCCAGCAGGTTGTGGAATCCGTCCGCGCGGCGGTTGCCGGGCCGCTCGGGGACACCGATGGTGTGGTCGTCGAGGACGACGGCGAACGACCCCGCCGGGTCGCCCTTGGGTGACACGTCGAGCTGGCCGTCAGGGTCGGCGGTCGCGACGAAACCGAGCGACGACGCGGCGAGGAACTGCCGGTCGAGCTCGTGCAGGACCGTGCGCACCTTGTCGCGTGCCGGGGACGTCGCCTGGCCGACGATGTCCTCCAGTTCCGTGATGGACGTGACCGGAGTACCGAGCCGGGAGGTCGCTTCAGCAGTCATGAGCTCAACGTAACGGCGCTGTCCAGCCCATAGCCTCAGCCGAGCCAGCCTTGTTCCCGGGCCACCGAGACCGCGGCGGTGCGGTCCTGGACGTCCAGCTTGGTGAAGACGCGGATCAGGTGGGTCTTCACCGTGGCCTCGGTGATGAACAGCCGGGCGCCGATCTCGGCGTTCGAGTGTCCGCGCGCCACCAGGGTCAGCACCTCGACCTCGCGCGGCGTGAGCCGGTCGGTCCGCACCGAGGACACCAGCCGCGTGGCCACGCTCGGTGCCAGCACCGTCTCGCCCCGCGCCGCCGCGCGGACACCGGCGACCAGGTCCGCGCGCGGCGTGTCCTTGAGCAGGTAGCCCGTGGCCCCGGCCTCGACGGCGCGCAGGATGTCGGCGTCGGTGTCGTAGGTGGTCAGGACGACGACGCGCGGCGGGCCGTCGGTCGCACGGATCCGGGTCGTGGCCCCGACGCCGTCGAGCACGGGCATCCGCAGGTCCATGAGGACGACGTCGGGTGCGAGCTCGCGGGCCAGGGCGACCGCCTCGGCGCCGTCGCTCGCCTCGCCGACCACCTCGAGGTCGGGCTCGACGGCGAGCATGCCGACCAGGCCGGAACGCACCACTGGGTGGTCGTCCGCCACCAGCACCCGGATCATCCGCGCTGCCCTTCTGTTGTACCTGCTCCTGCCCGACGATCTTCCACACCGCGCGCCCCCGATCCACTTACTTCCGGCTCGCCGGTGCCGGGACCTCTCGACTCCGCGTCCGCGATCCCGTCGGCACCGGCCGCCAGGGCGCCTGGGCCGGTACCCGTGCCGGCCGTCCCGACTCCGCCTGACCGGCTCGCGGCATTGTCCAGCGGCAGCCGGACCGCGAGCACCGTGCCACCTGTGTCCCCGGGACCGATCGACAGACTGCCGCCCGCCGTCGCGACACGTTCCCGCATGCCCGACAGCCCGAACCCCTCGCCCGCCACCAGCCCGAAGCCCTCGGGAAGACCGCGCCCGTCGTCGGACACCTCGAGCAGCACCGTATCGTCCACGCACGCCAGGCGGACCTCGACCACGTTCGCACTCGCGTGCCGGCGCACGTTCGCGAGCCCCTCCTGCGCCACCCGCAGCAGCACCACCTCGGCAGACGGGGGCAGGCCCAGCACGCCGTCGGCGACGAACCACGACTGCAGGCCGGTCTCGTCGCCGAACCGCGTCACGAGCCGGCCGAGCGCCTCGACCAGCGACTTCTCCTTCAACGGTGCCGGAGCGAACGCCGCGACCAGAGCCCTGGCCTCGGCGAGGTTGTCGCGCGCCGTCTCCTCGATCAGGTGGAGCCGTTCGCGCACCACCTCGACGCCGTCGTCGTCGGTGTCCAGGACCGCCGACGCCGCCTGCGCCTGCATGACGACGCTCGTGAACCCCTGCGCGAGCGTGTCGTGGATCTCGCGGGCGATCCGGGCCCGCTCAGCCTCCACACCGGCCGTGTGGTGCGACCGCGCGAGGGCGTCCTGCGCCGCACGGAGCTCATCGAGAAGACGTGCGTGCTCCTCGACCTGCCGCATCGTCCACGCGACCCACATCCCCAGCCCGACGGCGAACACCAGGACCACACCCATCTGGGCCGGGAGGACGGTCACCGCCTGCGGCGCGAATCCCACGCGGATCAGGATTCCCAGCGTCGCCGCCACCGCGAGAGCCGCGCTGGCGACGATGGACCAGAGGCGCCGTTCGAGCAACATCCAGCCGTGCGAGAACGCCGCGAAGAGCAGCAGCGAGGCGCTCTCGGACCCGGCCGTCGCCACTCCGGTGCCGATCACGAGGACCACGAGGTAGGCCGTGGCGGCCGTCTGGTTCCGCGAGCGCGCTGCCGGGCCGCCCCAGATCGCGTACGCGATGCCGATCGCGGCGAGGGCCACGTACGACAGCAGCAGCCCGGCACCCCGTGCACCCTCGACGGCCATCTGGATCGCCGTCAGGACCAGGATCGCGACGAACGCGACGTCCCACCACACGACGATCCGGTCCCACGCCGCGTACGGCCCGCCGGGAGCCGGCGGGAGATCTCCCCTGTCGTCACCCGTCATCGCGCCTCCGCCAGCGGAACGTCCGTACTCCGATCACCAGTCCCAGGATGAGCCACAGGCCGAGCACGGTCGCGATGAGCAGGTGCTGCCACTCCCCGGCGGTCTCGACCGCCGCGAACTCGTCGGGCAGGAACACCGACCGCATACCCTGGGCCAGCCACTTCAGCGGGAACACCTGTGCGATCTGCTGCATCCAGTCCGGCAGTGCCGGGTAAGGGAAGAAGACCCCGGAGATGAACTGGAGCACCAGCACCACCGGCGTCACCACCGCTGACGCCGACCTCCCCGATCTCGGCACCGTCGAGAACGCCACCCCGCAGACCGTCCCGGTCGCGGTGCCGAGCGCGAACACCCAGGCGAACGTCCACCAGCGGTCGCCGTCGGGCATCGGGACGTCGAACGCGACATTCGCGAGCGCGATCAGCACCGCCGTCTGCACGACCGAGACCAGGAGCACCTGCCCCACCTTGCCGAGGAAGTACGAGACCGCCGGGAGGGGCGTGGCGCGCAGGCGCTTGAGCGTGCCGTCGTCGCGCTCGACGGCGATGGAGATCGCCACGGTCTGGAAACTGGACAGCATGACGCCGGTGGCGACCATGCCGGGCAGGAAGTACTGCGCGAAGTTGATCTCCACCGGGCCGGTG
Organism: Myceligenerans halotolerans; assembly: GCF_054782975.1. Taxonomy (NCBI): domain Bacteria; kingdom Bacillati; phylum Actinomycetota; class Actinomycetes; order Micrococcales; family Promicromonosporaceae; genus Myceligenerans; species Myceligenerans halotolerans. Next base: position 8,878 of record NZ_BAAGRL010000002.1, on the reverse strand, counting down.
CCGATGTCGAACACCTGGTTCTCGCCGCCGAACACCGAGGCGAAGATCGCCATCATGATCAGCGGGTAGGCGAAGATGAAGATCATCGCGTCACGTTCACGCAGGAAGCCGAGCATCTCGACGCGCGTCCGCACGAGGCCGAGTGGAAGCCAGCCGGGCAGTCGGGGACGGGCGGAGGGGGCCGCATCACGGGTGCTGGTTGTCATCGCTGCGCCTCACTGCTCTCTTTGCCCTGCTCGTCACTGCTCTCGCCCACGACGCTCCCGCCGCTCCCGCCACCGATGAGGTCCAGGTACACGTCCTCGAGGGTCGGCCGGGTGACCGTGAGCCCCGGGATCTCGCCCCCTGGTTCGGCAATCTCGCGGGCGAGCCGGGCCACCGCCTCGGTGGGGCGGTCGGTGCGGAGCGACCGGCGCTCGCCGCCGTCAAGCCAGGTGACCAGCGGCCTGCGCGCGTCCGGCCCGCCGAGGTCGTCCGGCGCCCCGGACGCGACCACCCTCCCGCGGTCGATGACGACGACCCGGTCGGCCAGATAGGCCGCCTCCTCCAGGTAGTGCGTGGTCAGCAGGATCGTGGCCCCGTCGTCGCGCAGGCCGTTCACGAGGTCCCAGAAAGAGCGGCGTGCCTGCGGGTCGAAGCCCGTGGTGGGTTCGTCGAGGAAGAGCAGTTCGGGCTGACCGACGATGCCGAGTGCGACGTCGAGCCGCCGGCGCTGCCCGCCGGACAGGGCACGTGTCCGCTTGCGCGCGTGCTCCGTGAGGCCGACGGCGTCGATCACCTCGGCCGGGTCACGGGGGTCGGGGTAGTACCGCGCCGTGGCGCCGACCATCTCGGCGACGGTGAGTTCCCCCAGGTCGCGCGAGTCCTGCTGCACGACGCCGATCCGGGCGCGCCACGCACGGCCCGCCCTCGCGGGATCCTCGCCGAGCACGGAGACCTCGCCCGCGTCCCGCTCGCGGAAGCCTTCCAGGATCTCGACGGTGGTGGTCTTCCCCGCGCCGTTGGGGCCGAGGACGGCGAAGATCTCGCCGCGTTCCACGTCCAGGTCGAGGCCGTCGACGGCTGCGACCCGTGGGCCCTCTCCGGCGCCGCGCGACCGGTATGTCTTGCGCAGCCCGCGCACGCTCATCGCCGTGTCGCGCGGATGTGCGCGGTCCGCTGTCCCGCGTGCTGGTGCCCGTTCCGTCTGCATGGCCACCATGCTTTCGCACACCTGGCCGCGCCACCACCACCGGCCGGTCGGATCCCTTGTCCACCGAACGGTGGACCCGACAGGTCTACGCCGCCCCGCGCCTCAGGCGCGCTCAGTCCCCGGACAGTCCTCCGGCCGCCGCTGCTCCTCGCCTCGTGCAATCGCCACAGCGCGCTCGACCTGCTCCGTCGAGGCGCCGGCCCGCTGTCCCTGGAACCGGATCCAGTCGGGCAGCAGCCCGATGACCTTCGGGGCCCACTCGTCGTCGAACCAGTCGGCCATGCCGGTCACGTTCCAGGAGATCCGGTGCGGTGAGATCACCGACCACGAGTCGGAGACCGTCCCCTGGCACCAGTATTCCGCGAGGGCGTCGGCGTGGTCCTTCTTCTCTGCAGGCAACGGCGCTCCTCGCTCCGCCTCGTACCACGCGAGGAACTCGTCCAGTTCCGCGGTGTGGTCGCCCGACTCCACCTGCGGTTCCGTCCCGAGCCGCGTGCCGACGGTCAGCGCCATCCGATGCGTGAGGAACCAGTTGTCCATGAGGGCACGAGTCTCCTCGCCCCGGACGCCCGTGAACTGATCCCGGTAGAGCAGCCCCCACTCGACATCGTCGACAGGTTCGGCAACCGCCTCGGCCGCGGCCTCACCGACCCAATCCCTCCATGCCGCGACCGCCTGCTCCGCGCCGTCGAACGCACCGGCGTTCACGGGCAGTGGCGACTCGCAGACGTCGATGTCCCAGGCATAGACGAACGTGTCCGCACCCCAGGACATCTCCGCCACGATCGCCCGCCGCGCGCCTCCGCACCCGTCGAGCGCCCGCCACATCCGGTCCGTCGACCGGATCTCCGGCCGCGCGAGCAGCCACGACTCCGCAGGAAAGACCTGTGACTCACCGAGCGCCGCCAGGTATTCCTTCCACATGTCTTCGGCGTCGTCGGGCAGCGCCATCGCGACGATCCCGTACATGAGCCGGGCATGGGTGCCGACGTCGTCCCCTCCCGCGCGAAGCGATGCCAGCGTCCGTTCGATCACCTCGGCGCTGAACTCCTCGAAGAAAAGGCCGAACTTCTCGCTTTGCACGACATCGTGCAGGACGCCGCCGAGCAGTCGTCCGACGGCGACCACCAGCGCCCGCGGCCCCTCGACGTCGACCAGCGCCGTCGCTCCCGCCCTGATCTCCTCGTGCGCCGGCCCGAACCACTCAGCGGTCCGCTGACCGGCAGACCCGGCGGCGGGGATCCCCATGAACCGCTGGAGGACGCCCATCGCGTGGTCCGGCGGCCCGTCCAGCCCGCTCAGCACCGGCGGTGCGCCGCGCCCTTCGCGCGCAACCCGTTCAGCTTCCAGGATCGCGGCCCGCTTCGCGGGGTTCCCGTACTTCTTGGCCCTTGACCTCGACTTCTTCGCCACGGAGCGACGGTACTGGTCACGGTGCTGCGCGAGCCAAACGTGCTCAACATGTTGGGCACACTGCGGGACGAGCGGGGATCGCTGTGTTCCCGCATACCGGACCAGGACAGGGGGCCCAGTGAGGTCGAACAATCGCGCCGTACGAACGGCGCTTGGTGTACTCATGGCGGCCGCGACGGCGATCGGGCTGGCCTCGTGCACACCGGACGACGGCGCAGAGCCGGACATCCCGACCCTGGAGGAAGCACGCGCATCGGAGTCGTCGGCGGCCGGAGCATCGCCGGAACAAGAACCAACCTCGGCTCGCTCGGCCACGGCGCCTCTCCGCAGGACGATCCCGACGTGCACCGCTTCGAAGCCGAGTGGACCGACGACACCCGGCGTGACAGCCCCGGCGCCCGGCAGATCGACGACCTGCTCCCGACAGACGCCCACTCGGCCGTCTACGAAACGAAGTCGACGTCATTCAAGAATCTCGTCGCCTTCATCATCGGCGGCGACGTCGAGATGTACGCCCCCGACCGCACCAAAGGAAACCGCTACGGCGGATTCGACTGGGTCGATGGGATCGACCACCCGGACTACGAACCGAACACGGTCAGCATCTCCGACCTCGAAGCAGACCTCGCCAGAAGGCAGGCCCGCCCATGAACCACCACCCAGGCATGAGAACCACCACGCTGGCCTGCCTCGCGGTGCTCCTCCTGACCCTGACCACGGCCTGCACCCCCGGAGGCAACATGACGCCCATCGAGGAATACGCAGACGAAGCCGAAGCCATCGGCACCACCCTCACTGAGATCATCGCGGATGTCCCCCGCGACCCCGAAAGACCCAACGACTCCATAGGCGGGCAGGAGAACGGCCTCGACACCGCCGCGGAGTTCGAGAGCACCGCCGCGCGCCTGGAGTCGGTCCTTGACGATCTCGACCAGCACGTCCATGCCGCCCGGCCGCACGCGTACTTCTCCGGGAACAAGACCGCCTACCTCCACGGCCTGGAGCGCTGGAACACCGCCTCCGGCGAGGTCCGCACCATGATCCGGCTCGTTCGCGAGTCGCTGCACCCGGCGACCTCCGTCGTCCCCGAAACGCCCGGAGAAGCGCGATGACCGAAGGATGGTGCATCAACCCCGCCGAGGTCGCCAAGGTCCTGGACAAGGCCGACGCCCAGCGGCGGGAACTGCCCGGGATCATCCGGCAGATCGAGTCCGAACCCGCCTCCGACACTGTCCCCGGTGCGACGGCGATCGGCGAGTTCCTCGCCACCCGCGTCGAACCCCTGCGCTGGATCGAGGCCCGCATCGCCGCCGTCGTCGACGGCACCACCGCAGCGCTCCGGGCCTACGACGACGGCGACCTCGCCATGGCCGCCGCACACCAGAAGGCAGCGGGCACCATCGGCGCACCGACTCCGCTCCCCGGCCCGCGCCCGCGACCGCCGCTCGGCCCGCCGGCGCCCCAGTGACCGGCGTCCGGTCGCACCATCATCCTGACGACGCGGCCGTCAGCGCCGCCGCCACCGCCCCGAGATCGACGGGGCGCTGGTCGCCCCAGACCGAGCGGGCGCGAGCGAGCTTCGGCGCGTAGTTCCTCGCCGCCTCCAGCGCGCGATCACCCAGTGAGTCGCCCGTGACCGACGACGGCGGGTCCTGGCTGCCCGCCGCACGCCGGCCGGCGCCCAGGTCCTTGGCGTACCGCACCGAGTCGACGACAGCCGACTTGACGCGTTCGTGCGCGAGGTAACGACCGACATCGGGCTCCCAGTTCCGGGGAGCCCCGCCGCGTTCCTCCCATGCCCGCACCCAGGACCGGCGCACCCGCTCCTCGTCCTCCGGCGTGTAGTCCGTCTTGTGAAGGTGCACGGCGAGCTCGTACACCGGGTCGCCCGCGAGCGCGAGCTCCCAGTCCAGGATCACCAGGCGCCCGCCGCCCTGGACGATGAGGTTCTTGCGGTGGACGTCGGAGTGCACGAGGACGGACGGGCGAGGCGTGAGCAGATCGAGGTCGAGCGGCGCGAACGGGTCGCCCGGGATGCCGAGGCTCGCCCAGAGCCCGGCGTACCGGTCGTGGAAATCGGCGTGCACGGAGCGGGTGATGCCGAACAGCCGCCGGGCGAACGCGGCGCTGTCGCTCTCGGCGGGCCAGTCGTCCGGCGTCGGCGGGAGCAGATCCAGCGGCATCTCCGCGATTCCCGCGAGAAGCTGGCCCGTCGCCGCCGCGACGCCCGCCGGGACGGGCGTCCCCTTGGGAGAGACGTCGTTGAGCACGTCGCCGTCGACCCATTCGTGGACCTGGTGCGGGATCGCGGCTGACCGAGACCAGCCGCGGCGCGGCCGCGAACCGGTCATGAAGTGCGGCGAGGACATCGGCCTCGTTCCAGATCTTCAGGTCCATCGAGTCGGCGCCGGTGATCGGCACGCGGAGCATGTGGTCGCCGGAGCGCACATTGAGGTTGTAGTAGCCGGACAGTCGGGAACCGGCGTCGAGCGCGCGTTCGTACTCGGCGTCCCACGAGTCGCCCAGCAGGCGCGCAACGTAGGCCCGCGCGTTCCGCCACATGGTGCTCTCCCGCCCGGGTAGCGGCTGAACGCGATCGCGAGCCCGCGCAGCCGCGTCACCGATCTCCCGCGCCGGCCGCCCGATCCTGTCGCAAAGCAGATCCGCGAGGACGATCAGCGTGGGATAGACACCCACAGCCTCCAGTTCGCTGACGGCCCAGATGGCGGACGTGAAGGCGTGGTCGTGCTCACCTGATCGAGCGAGCCCGAAGGCGGCCACGAGCTCGGCGCGGGCCCGACCCGATCGATAGCCGCACCGGTCCAGCAGGACGCGCGCCCGGTCGATCACCTCGCCCGCACCGCCGGTATCGCCGGACGCGATGAGGGCGAGGGCGAGCGCGGTGAACGCCTTGCCGGTCTCCAGGTCGGAGCCCATGGCCTCGTGCGTCCGCACGGCACGCCATGCGACGTCGACGGCCGCCTCGGGATCGGTCTGGGCGAGGATCTCCGCTTCGTTCGTCAGGATGTTCGCGAGGCCGACGTGGTGCGCGGCCGCCTCGTAGAGTCCTCGCGCGCGATCGAGGTGCTCGCGGGCACCGTCGGCGTCGAACATGAACCGGTGGGCGAGACTGCGCAGGCGCGCGAGGTCCGCCCGGAGGACGGCACGCTCGGCGGGTGCGGCGTGTTCGACGTCGTCCACGATAGTGATGGCCTCGGCGAACCGTCCCTCCGCCATGGTGAGGTCGGCGAGCCAGCCGCCGGCGTCGTACCGGCACAGGCCTTGGTGGCCTGGCCAGATCTGTCCGAACCTGTCGATCGCCTCTCGGGTGTCGCCGGCGATCCGGTGGGCGTTCGCGGCAGCCAGGGCCTCGCGCGCGGCCGGCTCCTCCGCGTCGCCAGGCAGCTCCCGTGGCGTGTCGCCCAGTACGTCCAGGACGACCCTGGCGTCGCCCACCACGAGGGACGCCTCGGCCGCCACGAGCCGCGCGAGCCGCGAATGCCCGCCTACGGAGGTCAGGTCGTCCCGGAAGCCGTCGAGGGCGACCTTGCCGAACGGGGCGAGCCGGTCGGCGTAGACGAGCAGGCCCGGGTCGCTGCCGTCCGCCCAGGGACCCGGTACGGCGTCGGACGCCGGCGTTTCACGGTCGGGACTCGGCTCGAAGAGGTACTCGTACTCATCGATACCTGCGCCGCGAGTCCGAGCCGTCGCGTGATAGGCGGCCTCCCGCCACGCCGTCGGCGCCGGGGACCGCTCGGCGCGGGCCGTCCACACCTGCTGGAGCAGTGCGTGCATCTCCGTCTCGATCCCCCGGCCGAGCCCGCGTCGGACGGCTCGCGCCATGAGCTGGTGCATCTGCAGCGCGTCCGGACCGACGCGCGCGATGAAGGAGTACCGCGACAGGACCTGCCATGTCTCGGGGTCGTGGGGAAGGTGGTATCGCTGCGCCACGGCTTCGAACACCCCGCGGTCGAACACGCGGGCGACGCTGAGCAGCCGCAGGTATCTCGCCAGCCCCGGATCGACGTGCCGCAGGAAGCGCTCCTCGAGGCTCGCGCTCGCACGGCGGCTGTCGCTCGTCTCGCTGGCGAGGTGCAGGAAATACGGGACACCGTGGCTCGCCCGGACCCAGTGACCGGTCTCCCTCACGCCCAGCTCGTCAAGGAGTTCGATCCGCGCCTCGACAGGAAGTGGCGGCACCTGGATCGAGCGGATCCGCTCCGGCCAGTCGGGGTGGTGCCGCTCCCAGTCGAGCGGTTCGCGTGACGCGACGACGGCGAGCCCGTCGAGCTGACCGCACAGGTCCCGCACCCAGGCTCCCTCCGGCCCCAGCGCCTCGTAGGCGTCGAGGAAGACGACGTGCCGGTGCTCGTTCAGCGCGTTCGCGAAAAGATGGACGACGGCGTCACGCTGCTCCTCCAGGCCCAGCTCCGGGAACTCCCGGAGCACGCGATCGTCCTGCATCAGGCGCCGCTCACGCATCTTGCGTGTCGTCGCGTCGACGGCCCTGACGGCCGTCCCGACCAGACCCGCGCCGAGCGCTTCGCCGACCACCTCGCCGACGATCTCCGCGCCCTGCAGCCACGGATGCGGCGCCGCGCTGAGCGGCTGCATCGGATGCAGCCGCTGCCACCATCTCGCGTAGGCGATGTCGAAGCGCTCGAACGGCACGCCGTCCTCGCCGAGCTGGGACCGCAGGTCCCCCAGGCCGCCGATCGCGGACCGCAGGTCCGGCTCCTGCAGGTTCAGCGTGGCGATCACGATCTTCCGGTTCCGTGGACGACGACGAAACTCATGCAGCAGTCGAGACTTGCCGATCCCTCCCACCCCGTACAGGGAGAGCAGCCGCGGCCGCTCCCCGAGTACTGCGATCTCCTCGTCGAACGCCGTGAGGATCTCCTCCCGGTCGACGAACGCGACGCTCGCGGCGCCTGGTACGTAGCGTGCCCTGATCGCCATGTGAACCTCCCGGCTCAATATATGGAGCCTTTGGTGTGAGAGTCCATGGCAAGACTGGCGATGCCGCAGGTCACGCCCTTGCAGCTGCGGCGTTCACCGCCACGGCTTGCGCGGCCGACGACGGGCCGGCCGTGCAACATGCTCGCGGGACCGCGTCGACGAGGTTTCGCGGGAGCGACGCGTACCGCGCCCTTGTGTAGAACAAATGTTTCCACAGATTGGTGCCAGATAGGGGTTTCAGCTCGTGCTTGCCTCGGCCTGCTGAGAGAATTGAGGGCATGACGACACGACGCGCCACGGGCTTCCTGCCCGGCCCCCAGGACGGGGCCGGGCAGGCCACGACACCCCCGCGCACCACCGTGTCCACCCACGACACCCCGACCGACGGCATCCCGGCGAACGACAGCTCGGCCGACGGCATCCCGGCCGCTGGCGTCTCGACGGACGGTGTCCCGGCGACCGGTGTCTCAGCGGCTGACATGTCGGTGACTGGTGTCCCGGGGGCTGACGTGTCGGCGGCCGACATCGCCGCGGTGCATCAGTGGCTGCTGACGGCGGCCAAG
>NZ_BAAGRL010000002.1:0-554 GCF_054782975.1 Myceligenerans halotolerans | reverse complement strand
GTCGGTGACTGGTGTCCCGGGGGTTGACGTGTCGGCGGCCGACATCGCCGCGGTGCATGAGTGGCTGCTGACGGCGGCCAAGCCCGGTGAAGCGCGCGGTCAGGTCCAGATGCTGCGTGCGCTGGAGGACCTGGCCGGTGGCATCTCGGCGGTGCAGGCGCAGTTGATGGTCGAGATCGACGAAGCCGCGCGCACCGAAGCCCAGCAGGCGGTAGCGACCGCCGAGGCAGACCCGGCCGGCCGGACGGTACCGGTCACCGTGCGCTCCGCGGAGCGGGAAGCGGCCCGGTCCGTGCGCGGCCAGGTCGCCCTGGCATTGCGGGTCTCCCCGCACCGGGCCGGCACCCTGATCGGCACAGCCAAGATGCTGCACACCGAAATGCCGGCCACCCTGACCGCGCTGCGGGCCGGGCGGCTGACCCACCAGCGGGCGATCATCCTGGTCAAGGAGACCGCCTGCCTCGATGTGGAGGACCGCGCCCGCATCGACGCCGAGCTGTGCGCCGACCCGGCCACGCTGGAGGGCGTGGGCACCCGGGAGCTGGAGGCTCGCG